>JBAVYG010000252.1:0-18738 GCA_049698675.1 Terriglobia bacterium | reverse complement strand
TAGCGCTGGCAGGCGGCAGGTTCGCCGGCGAGGATGTCGCGCATGGCGGTGTAGGTCATGCGCTCGGCGCTGCGGATGTTTCCGGGCAGGAGTTCGTATTCCACCACGCGCCCTTCGGGATCGATTTCCAGCAGCGCGGACATCACGAGCCGGTCCACGTGGGGGTTCAGACTGCAGATGCCGCTCGAAAGCTCCAGAGGCAGCATGGGCACGGCGCGGTCGGGGAAATAGACGCTCGTGCCCCGCAGGCGCGCTTCACGGTCGAGCGCCGAGCCGGGCCGAACGTAGTGGGCCACGTCGGCGATGTGAACGTGAAGCAGGTAATTGCCCCAGGCCAGTCGCTCCACGTACACGGCGTCGTCAAAATCCTTGGCCCTCTCGCCGTCGATGGTGACGATGGGCAGGCCGCGAAAGTCGCGGCGGTCCCGCAGGGCGGGATCGCGCTCGGGGATGTCCTGTGGCGCGGCGCTCGCCTCCGCAAGCACCTCGGCTGGAAAACGATGCGGCAGGTGGAACTTGCGGATCATGATTTCCACGTCCACGCCGAACTCCTCACGGCGGCCTAGGACCTCGACCACGCGCCCGCGCGGCAGGGCGGCGGGACCAGGGTAGTTGGTAATTTCGGCGTCCACAATCAGCTCGTCGAGGTCGCGGGTACTCTGCCGGCGAGACGCTGGCGCAACCACAGACTGTCCCTCGGATTCCCCGCCGAATTGGCGATGGCGGCTGAGCGTCCCGGCTTGTAGGGGCGGTTCGCGAACCGCCCCTACCTCGGGGAATTCCTGGCCATGCGGAATGACAATCTCGAAGGGAATTCGCTGGTCGAGCGGCATCACGTAGTTGTACTGCGGCCCGCAATGGAATTGGCCCACCACGGTCTTCTGCGCGCGCTCGGTGACTTGAATGACGCGGCCTTCCATCCGGGGTTCGCCTTTAGAGCTCTTGGTGGACCGCTGCACATGCACTTCCACGCGGTCGCCGTGCAAGGCGGAACCCATGCCATCCGGCGGAATGAAGATGTCGAGGTCGGTGCCCGCCAGCGGAACGTCCGGCACGACGAAGCCGTAGCCGTCGCGGTGTCCGATCAAGCGGCCACTCACCACATTGGGGGATTTCGAGGAACGCGCCTGGGGAATGCTGTGTCCGGGAGCTTCTTGCACGGCGTGGCGCCCCTTGTGGACCAACGCATAGTGATTTTTCTTCAGGTAGACAAGCTTCCTGCTGCGGGCGAGGTCTTTCAGAACGCTCTTCAACTCGCGCGCTTGGCTCGAGCGCAACCCCAACTCAAGCACCAACTCGCGCAGACGGAAAGTTCGCTGCGGGTCCTGCTCGAAGAGTTTGAGGATTTCCTGTGGCGAGGGAAATTCGCGCATCGAGTCTCCTCACCTAGTTTACCACCCCATACGCCTCTTGCCCGCGCGCACTCGCGGCAATCCACTGTCTTACCGACTAACTCCCTTTATTTTCAATAACATTCCCGCCTTATAGGGCTAAGTACCTTTGTTCTCATGTACATTCCAGCTTTGCCCCCCAGTTTTCCACAGCGGTCCTTTGTTTTCAATAACATCCCCGCTTCGCTTCGTCAAAAAAGAATTCTTTTCGCATTGCAGCCCATTGTCAAAAGTCCATGTTTGACAGAATAGGCTTGCCAGCAAATCATTTTCGCTGACTGCGGGGGCGTTTCCCCGCCGGGATAGGCGAAGGCGCTGAGGTGGGTGTGGTTCTCGCGAGCGTTGCCGACCGCAATCATACGCTAGCATGCTAGCTCACGAAGTGGAATTTGTCAAGCATTTAACCGGCCAATAATCTGAATCATGCCCTTAGGACCTGCGGGCGGCGTATACGTCCCGACGGTTTTTGTCAGGATGTATGCGACCACCCGTGGCCTTGGACGAGCTGGAAACTTGCTGAAGCGCAGAGATGGGCTCTGCACCAGCCGGCGTGATGGCCTACGCCCTACAGATTGTTCCACTCATCCGAAGTGACTTCCCGTCGCATCATGGTTTCGACCTCGCGAATCATCATGCGCAGTTGCGGGACGGAGTATTCAGAGTTGGAAGGGATTGCTAGGCGCTTTTGCGACAAGACCATAAACTGGTGGCGGGTTCCTGTGAAGGGACCGTCGAAGCCGAGGCACCGGAGTTTGCGGATGAAATCGCCGCGCTTACACGGCGTCCACCGGCTCACGCGCAGGCTCCTTGTTGAGGTCAATTCCCTGAATGACGGGCAGCGGGTGCTTCAGTTGAAGCCCCACCAGAATCCAATCCTCGAGCGTGGACCGCAGCTCGTTCTCACACTCGCGGAGGGAGGTTCCGAAAGCGACGACTCCCGCACAGGAAGGAATGCGGCCTGCATAGCTTCCATCCTCCAGCTTTTCGAAAGCAGCCCGCGCCAGTGCTTCGGCGACATAATCGCTCAAAACATACCGTGGGGTCACACCACACCTCCGTATCTTGCCTAATTATACCTACATGCAGGAGCGCACGAAAGCCCGAAGAAAACTAAGGCAGAGTCGTCGGCTGGCGCAGAGCGCAGCTCTGCGTTTTTGCCGCTTTTCGCGCCCTTTGTGCAGAACGCTCGACCATGTTATAATTCGAACATCATGAGGGAACGTGTCGGTGGATTTCTTACTATGCTGGTTGGCCTTCTCGCAGCGTGCTTGAAAGCGCTGGAGCCGCTGCTGCAACGAGAAAACCTGGCGGGGTACTTGACCCAACTTGTCGCCCTCCTGCTGGCGGTCGCTAAACTTCTGTTGCCGCTCTGGGAAAAAGAAAAAATCACCGCATCCTGACTCTCGATACAGGAACTTCCGCTAAGTGTCCCCCAAACAAGAACATCCCGAGACGGGTTCGGAAGATTCCGTTGATTTTTCAGCAAACCCTTGGAAAGAACGAGCACGGGAGCTGTTGCGGCGAAAGGCCGAAGAGGACAAGCAGCGTGCCTTACGGCGGCGGGAGGGGCGCAAGGTCGGAGACCTGAGCGACGGCCTTGTGGAAAAGCTGCGAAGCTGCAACCCACCTCAGCTACGCAGGGTCAAGAGACTGTGCAACGAGTTCCTGGCTGACCATCGACATCCCCCGCATAAGAACGAGTGCGCTTCGTACCTAACCGAAGAGGCTCTATTCTCGTGGGTGGTGAAAAACAGACGTTATCAGTTGGAGATGCGGAACTGTGGGAAGAAGTGCGGGGGCTGTCCCCATGGACCGTACCTGTACGTTTACCAACGGGACGGCTCCCTAATCAAGCCGAAGTACCTCAAAAGGCCCGACTGGCGTAAACGCCTTCCCAGAAAAATCCGAAAGGACGTTGTAGCCTATTACGACAGCTTCAAGCAGCGCAAGAACGAAGCTGAGCTTTCCCGAAGAGCCGTATAAGCGAGATTGCTCAAGAGGGCGCTTCAGGTCAGCTTCAGCACTACGTTCTCAATCAAGTCCTTGACGAATTCCTCGGCTGTAGGCTGGGACGTTGTCACGCCGGAAGGATGGGCGGCTATGTTGCGGCGATCAAGCTTCTCCTTCAGCACCTTGTGCAGGCTTCCCGAGATGATATTCGATGACTTGCACACCTGCAAGACCTGGGACTCCTTCAACTCGGTGAAGTCGTCCCGCTTCGACACGGAACGGATATCTGCCTTCGGAAATGACTTGGGAAGCTGAGCGTTGAAATCCGCCAAACGTGCAGCGTCAGCCAGCACGAACTCGCAAAGATGGTCGAACCCGAGATTCCAGCACATCACGACAGACGCCCGAAAGGCCTCTGCTGTGAAGCACCTTAGCGTCTCGTCAAGATAGGCCCGCTCAGCCAAATTCGGAATTCTCTCGGGCAGGCTCCGCAGGAGTTCCGTAACCACCACGGTGCTGGCCCTGCGTCCATACTTGCTGTCGAGTCCTTCCCGCACCCCGTTCTCCAACCGATATCCCGAGGCGCTCTTCAGCAGCTGCTTGGCCTTGACGAGGTTGAACAGGTACCCCCCGAAGTCCGACGGCCTTGCGAGGTGCAGCATATCGTAACACACCCCGAGGTCCTTCCCCCAGAAGTGAGACATAGCCTTATGGGTGTGAAGGTACCAGCCGAAGAGCTTAATCTTGTCGGGGTGGCCTAGCTGCGAGAGCGACGGGACCGCCTGCCTTAGCTCTTCGAGTTCCATGTTAGCCTATGCGAGCTACGGGGCCTTGGGGCGAATTGCCTCGGAGGCGTCCATGCCTACCTGTGTCAATTTCCAATCGTAGCGCCCCGCCTTTTCAAAGTAGCTCTTGTTCTTCATCATCAGGCGCACAGGCTGCATGAAGTCTGCCTGCTCATTCCAGCCCATTGCCCGGAAGCAGGTGAAAACTTGGCTAGCTGTGAAGGTTGGATGCCCGCCGTGCTTTGTCAACCAAGCGGCCGCAACCAGGTATTTGTCATTATCGCTGTCCGGCTGCCTCTGTGCGCAGTAGTCCTTGAATGTCACGTCCCCTGCGTCGAGCTTGAGGGTGCTGTCGAACTTGGGCTTGCTATACTTGCGTCCCCCGGTGCCTCCACGCTGACCTGATTCTTCAGGGATTTCGATACCCACGGCTTCAGGTTCGGCACCATCTGGAGGCACTTCTGGGGTGGCTCCCCCGCCGTCAGTCCCCGGCAGTTCGACAGTCCGAGCGTGAGTCGCTGGCAAATGCCCCAGCGGAGCAATCCTTCGCTGGTTCCCAGAGGGTGGCCCGAGCGCCGCCAGCGCTTGGCTCACCGTGTCAAAACCCCTCTGAAGCGTTTCTCCCCCGCCCTTGAACCGGAGGATGACAACGGTCATCTCCTCCTGCTCGCCGCTGACTTGCACCATTTTGCTCTTGTTTTCTCGTGGCATGTGAGTCCTCTTTTCGGCCTCCATAGTAATCCTTTCGACTTTTCTTCGCAAGCTCAATATTCATCTCGCCGCCTTTGCTCTTGACACGCGGCTGGAAAAATGGTAGCCTATCGTGGTTGACCTATGGAGAGCGCTGGCACAGAGCGCGGGAAGGGGATTCGAAAGCGGCCCGCAGGGAGTGGAAAACGGCACGAAAATGCAAAAAAGATACTAAATGGAGGGAACGAACCTAAGGATTTGTTTAAAACACAGCACTTAGCGTTTTTTGGAGCGAAAAACGAACCCAAAACGAACCCAATTTTGAGTGCAAAAATGAGCCGATCGAAGCGAAAAAGCGGGTTTTAGGTGGCAGGTTTCACGTGACAGGCGGCGGGGGCTCGAGCAAGGCTGAAGTATGAAGTGTGAAGGCTGAATTATTGATTGGCTACCGGCGGGTGGCCATGGACAAGCTGCAAACTTGCCGAAACGCAGAGCTGCGCTCTGCGCCAGCCGAGGGTTTTTGTCGGGATGTTTGCGACGACCCAGGAACGGTATAATGTTCGCATGTCCAAGCTAAGGGATTATCACGGCCCCAATCATCCTTGGCCATGGACAAATTGGTGTGATGGCACTGACCGAACGGGATTCCTCCCCTTCGCTCCGCTCTGGGTCGGAATGACAGCGTTCACAGAAGCCTTTCAGCGTCCAGTTAGAGAGGCTTCGGCAGAGATAGAAAGATGATCGGAGTAAATGCTCAACCCGGAGTTTGCCGCGACGCCGCCCACGCCTCATCGGCGGAACCTTCTGGCCTCCTCTTTGACATCATGCGCTATTCCCTGCACGACGGCCCTGGCATTCGAACCACGGTCTTTTTCAAAGGGTGTCCCTTGTCTTGCTGGTGGTGCCACAATCCTGAGGGCCAGAGCCCCAAGCCAAACCTGATGTTCGTCGAGAACCGCTGCATGGGTTGCGGAGACTGCATCCAGGTTTGTCCCCATGGGGCGATCCTGCGCCGGAATGGTGTAATCCACACCACAGCAGCATGTCATGTCTGCGGAACCTGCGCCGATACGTGTCCGACCGGAGCCCGAAAGGTGGCCGGGCGGTGGATGACAGTTTCGGAAGCGATGCGTGACATAGAAAGAGACCTGATCTTCTGGGACGAATCAGGCGGCGGCGTTACTTTCTCCGGCGGCGAGCCCCTGGCGCAGCCGCGCTTCCTCGATTCACTCCTCGAGGCGTGCCGCGAAAAACGTATCCACACCGTTGTCGAAACCTGCGGCATGGCAAAGAAGGAGTTGGTGCTCGATCTCAGTGAGAAGGTGGACCTGTTCTTATTTGACTTGAAGATTCTCGATCCGTTGAAACACAAAAAGTACACCGGTGTGCCCAATGACTCCATTCTGGCGAACCTGGAGGCGCTTGCGCAACGAAAGAAGCCGGTGGTTGTTCGTTTCCCTGTCATTCCCGAAATAAATGATGATAGCGAGAACATCCGGCAGATGGTCGCGTTGCTCTCGCGGCTTCACCTCCGGCAGATCCATCTCTTGCCGTACCATCAAACCGGGACCGAGAAGTACAAGCGGCTGGGTCTGGGTTTTCGTCTGGAAGATGTTAAAGCCCCTCCTCCAAGCCTGGTGGCAGAAATAGCAGGAGAGTTTGAGGGAGCGGGCTTCAATGTGAAAATAGGTGGCTGACGATGAACGAACGAGTAGCAAGATTGCGGCAGAAAAGCCTCGAGGCCGAGCCCGCACTTTCCTTAGAGAGGGCAGCACTCATCACAGAGTACTATCGAGATTGTCGTACCGCTTCAGTCCCAATCCTCCGGGCCCAGGCCCTGCGGCATTTGATGGAGAATAAGAACATTTGCATGGGCAGCGAGGAGCTGATTGTGGGCGAGCGTGGTCCCTCGCCCAAGGCTGCGCCTACCTATCCCGAACTCTGCTGCCACAGCATGGAAGACCTCGAGATCCTCAATTCGCGCCCGAAGATCTCCTACCATGTCGATGCAGAAGCGAAGACCATTCAACGCGAACAGATCATCCCTTACTGGCAAGGCCGCTCGATACGCGACCACATTTTTCGGGAGATGTCCCAGGAATGGAAAGATGCCTACGAGGCCGGCATCTTTACGGAGTTCATGGAGCAGCGTGCCCCAGGCCACACGGCGTTGGGAGATGTCATCTACAGTAAGGGCCTGCTTGACCTGAAATCCGAAGTCGAAACGAGTCTCAGCCGCCTGGACTTCCTGAATGACCCCGAGGCTTTCCTTAAGCAAGAGGAGCTAAGGGCGATGTGGACAGCCGCCGGCGCCGTCATCCGTTTCGCGGATCGACATGCCGAAAAAGCCGGGGAGATGGCAGCGCATGAATCGAATCCTCAACGCCAAGCCGAGCTTAGAAAGATAGCGGACGTCTGCCGGCATGTTCCTGCCCATGCACCGCGAGATTTCTGGGAGGCCTTGCAGGCCTACTGGTTCACGCACCTGGGCGTAATCAGCGAATTGAATACCTGGGACTCCTTCTGCCCAGGGAGGTTGGACCAGCATCTTTACCCCTTTTACGAGCAGGGGCTCGCCGACGGAACGCTCACGCGTGACCGGGCCAAGGAACTGCTCGAATGCCTTTGGGTGAAATTCAATAATCAGCCCGCGCCGCCCAAGGTCGGCGTGACGGCTGCGGAGAGCGGCACTTACACCGACTTTGCCAACATCAATAACGGCGGCCTCAAAGCGGATGGCTCGGATGGCGTCAACGAGCTCACTTACCTGATCCTCGAGGTGGTCGACGAAATGCGGCTACTTCAACCGTCTTCGAACTTGCAGTTGAGCAAGAAGAGCCCGGAGCGCTTCCTTAAGCGCGGCATCGAGATTATCCGTAAAGGTTGGGGACAACCCTCGATCTTCAACGCCGACCTGGTGGTGGAGGAACTGCTGCGGCAAGGGAAGTCGATTGAAGACGCCCGCAGCGGAGGAACCTCCGGCTGCGTGGAGACGGGGTCATTTGGCAAGGAAGCCTATATCCTTACCGGTTACTTCAACCTGACTAAGGTGCTTGAAATCACGCTCAACAACGGACTCGATCCCCGTACCCGCAAGCGCATCGGGCTGGAGACTGGCAATCCGAGGAACTTCAGTTCCTTTGATGAGTTGTTCGCTGCGTACCGGAAGCAGTTGCACGGCTTCATTGAAATCAAGGTGAGGGGAAACAACATCATCGAGCGGATTTACGCTAAGTATATGCCCGCTCCTTTCCTCTCTCTGCTCATCGAAGACTGCATTGCAAAAGGCAAGGATTACAACGATGGCGGTCCCCGCTACAACACCACTTACATCATGGGCGTAGGCCCAGGCAGTTGCACGGACAGCTTGACTGCAATTCGCTATCACGTCTTTGATCGTGAGGACGTAACGATGGCGGAACTGCTCGAGGCGTTGGAAGCCAATTTCAAGGGGCATGAAAGAACGATGCAAGTGCTCTTGAACAAGACCCCCAAGTACGGCAACGATGACGAGTATGCGGATGCCCTTCTAACGGACTTGTTCAATTCCTTTTACGCTGAGGTAAACGGCCGGAAGAACACCAAGGGCGGCAACTACCGGGTGAATTACCTTTCAACCACCTGCCACGTCTATTTTGGGTCTGTAACCGGGGCCACACCCGACGGGCGAAAGGCGTATGAGCCGCTGTCGGACGGCATCTCTCCGGTGCAGGGCGCCGACCGGCGCGGCCCCACTGCTGTACTCAAATCCGCGGCGAAGATGGATCACGCCCGCACCGGCGGCACCCTGTTGAACCAGAAGTTCACGCCGCAACTACTCGAAGGCGAAGAGGGAATCGACAGGCTGGCACACTTGGTGCGTTCTTACTTCAGGCTGGACGGCCACCATATCCAGTTCAACGTGGTAACTGCGGATACTCTTCGGGCCGCTCAGGACAACCCGGAGAAGCATCGCGACCTGATCGTCCGGGTTGCCGGCTACAGCGACTATTTCTGTGACTTAACCACGGCTTTGCAGAACGAGATAATTGCTCGGACTGAACATCAGGGCTTCTAGCAGGTGAGCAACGGCGTACTTTAGACAGACATTTGGAAGAGAGATAGTGGGCCCAGCAGGACTCGAACCTGCGACCAACGGATTATGAGTCCGCGGCTCTAACCAACTGAGCTATGGGCCCGCCGTATAAGTATAGGAGAAAACGAAATTCATTGCACGCTCGCGGCAGCGGGCGGAGAAGAGGTGACGGTCTCTGCTCAATTCAGAAGACTGGCCGCCCTGGATGGCGCTTCTGCGCATGCGCGAGCGCTGGCCGGAATTGTCATTTGAGTTAGTTCCGACTTACCTGGACACGATTTGAAATGACTCGCTGACGCACTAGCTCCCCAACTTGAGTTTCCAACTTGACGCCTCAAGCTTTGGGCCTGCGAGCATGAATGTCCGCGCCAATCACCGCGAGGTACTCGCGCGTCGTTGTGATGGCTTCTTCGGCGTCGTGCCGAGAAACGAATCCGCTGTCGTCGTAGAGCGCTGTATTGCGTTTGCGGCGGAGACGATCAAAGACGGTTAGCAGTCCGGCGTGTTTCTTGTCGAGGTGTTGCGCGACGAATTCGATAATGACGATGTGATGGCCTGGCTGACTGCGCGGCCGCGAGCCGTGGCTGAACATGAAGGCCAGCGAGGCGCGTAGCATCGCTTCATACGCTTGCTGAAGGCACGCCTCTTCATCAAATTCAAGAATCTTGCGGGCAGACGAGAGCCGCTTTTCTGCACTCTGCAGAAAACGGTCGATCTGAGGCCAGTCCGTCGTGTGTGGTTTGGATTTCTTCATGCGGGACCGACAAGTGAGAACCGCTTATTGTGCCAAATGTCTTCTAGAAAAGCATCCTTGCGGGCGCGGCGCGAATCGAATTCCTTCCTCGTCAGCACCGTGTAATTTATCTCGCGCCCAAGTTGGTGTTCGAGGGAACGGATGACTTCCGCGAGGATAGCTCCTTTCGGGTTGCCAATCACGATGACGTCGATGTCGCTAGCAACGTCCTGCTGGTTCCAAGCAAAAGAGCCGTAAAGATAGGCCTCCTGTATTCCGGCAATGCGCTGGAGGGTTTCTGCGAGGAGGGGGGCGGTTCCGATGGTTTTTTCGACGATGCGTCGGACTTCAGCAAAGAGGGGATATTTTCGGTTGAGACGAAAATACTTCTGGCACCCACTTATTTCCGACGTGAAGAGTCCCTCGCTTTCGAGATGGCGAAGCTCCTTTGAAAGATTGGATGGGTCAACGTCGAGCCGCTGCGCCAGATCCCGCACATGGTGGCGCGATGTGGGGTTTGTGAAATAATACCGCAGCAGTCGCTTGCGAGTTTTGGAGTGAAGGTTCAGCATGTGGTAATTATCTACCACACATGTGGTGATGTAAAGCCACATTCCAACAGGCTATCGCCCCTTACGCTTGCCCGCGAACCACAATGCCCTAACTCGTGATTTCAAAGAGACGATCCGTGCCGCGTCGATGGCCACCTACTTCGAGCACTGGGTGGCGGGGTTGATGGTGTAGAGGCCGATAGTGATTTCGCCTTCCAGGTGGCGGCGGATTGTATCGAGCGTAAGGCCCAGTCTCTGGCCGGTTTTCTTGTCCTTGGAGCGCTAGTAATAATGCCGGGCGTTACCCGGGTGCGGTCGGTTGGACTGAAGTGTGTAGGCCCGCCGGTTCACGAAGATGTGGAAGTAGCCCGCAACTAGGCCGGCCGGAGCTCTAAGAGGAAGATTTGGCACTCTCTGTTCCCTGTGGTAAGGTGGACGGCGCCGCTACGTCATGTTGGTGGTGAAACTGTCAAGGCGCCCGGCCTTTTGGCCCCGTCCTTCTTGGGCACTGTGCCCTAAACTAAAGGGGAGTGGAGACTGATATGATGTCGGACAGCTTGAACTCCGTGAGGCAACCTCCGCTGCACTGGTCTCAAATCTACTTGTCATTGGCCCTGACGACGCTTGCCACGCTCCTGCTGGAACTCTCCCTCACTCGCATCTTTTCGGTGGTCTTCTTCTACCACTTCGCCTTTCTGGCGATCTCGATCGCCCTGTTCGGGCTCGGAGCCGGCGGTGTGTTTTCGTATGTGGTCGCCGGGTGGCGAGGCCATCTTTTCAGCCGGCTAGGATGGCTCAGCGCCATCAACAGCCTGCTGGTGGTCCTGATGCTAGCCTTGGTGCTGGCCAACTTGCCACTGGCCCTGGTGTATTTCGTCGCTGCCCTGCCTTTCTTTCTGGCCGGGACGATTGTTTCTCTGGCCATTTCCGAGACTATCCAGAAGGTGGATCGGGTGTACTTCTTCGATCTGATGGGCGCGGCGGCTGGGTGTTTGCTGCTGGTCCCGTTGCTGAACCATCTGGGCGGGCCGAACACGGTGATCGTGGCGGCGGTACTGTTCGCTGCGGCGGCGGTCGTCTGGCATAGCATGGCGAGTTCCGTCTCAGGGCGCGCAACCTGCCTGGCACTGGCACTCGGGCTGATCGCGTTCCTTGTCTACAACACCACCCATAACCTGATCGACGTCAGGTACGCCAAACAACATAAGCTTGAGAGCGAGAGCTTCGTAGAGTGGAACAGCTTTTCGCGCGTTGGGGTGACCACCAACGGATGCATCCTCATTGACGCGGATGCAGCCACGTGGATTGCGGGATATGATTTCGACAATCTTGCCACGCGCGACCGCCACGATCTTCTAGCGGCTGGGCCGGGGCTGCCTTATGTACTGCGGCCCGGGGCGAAGACCTTGATCATCGGGCCAGGCGGCGGATACGATGTCGCGCGCTGCCTCGCCTCTGGCAGCAAAGACGTCACGGGTGTCGAGATCAACCCCATCATCGCCACCACCATCATGCGGGAGAAGTTCCTTGCCTGGAGCCAAGGGATTTACTTGCGCCCGGAAGTTCACATCGTTGTGGAAGACGGGCGGAGTTTCGTGCGCCGCAGCCACGAGAAGTACCAGGTGTTGCAGGCCACCTTGGTGGACACCTGGGCATCGACGGCGGCGGGCGGATTCGCGCTGGCAGAGAACAATCTCTACACCGTCGAAGCGTTTCGCGACTACCTGGGCCACCTGACCGATGATGGGCTGATAGCCTTCACGCGATGGGCCTTCAATCCGCCGCGTGAATCGCTGCGGTTAGTGTCGCTGGCGATGGAGGCGCTGACCCAGATGGGCGAGCCGGAGCCGTGGCGGCACGTCATCGTGGCGCGCCAGGGACTTGTAGACACCGTGCTGATCTCGCGCAAGCCCTTCTCGGAGGCCGACGTGGCTCGCGCCCGCTCCGCCTTGGCTGCCGCCAACCTCTCGGCAGTTTACCTGCCTGGGGCCGTGGGCCATGGGCGGGGTTTCGAGTTCGCGGAGTTGCTTCACAGCCCGAATGCGCTGGACTATGAGCGCAGCTATCCCTTCGACATCACCCCCGTGACTGACAACCGGCCGTTCTTCTTCTACACGGTCCAGCCGCGCGACATCTGGTTGTTCCTGACAACCGGATCGAACGGGGCAATGGACTTCTATATGAACAAGGCTGTGCCGCTGCTGTTCAGGCTGATGGGAATCAGCGTGGTCGCGACCCTTGTGATCCTGCTGCTGCCCCCGATAGTGCTGGGCACACGCCTGCCTCGCCAGAAGGGCTTGCTGATGTTTCTCTTGTATTTTCTATTCATCGGCGCTGGCTACATTCTGATTGAGGTGGCGCTGATCCAGAAATTCGTTCTGTTCCTTGGCCACCCCACTTATGCCCTGACGGTTGTGATCTTCTCGATGCTGACCTCGAGTGGACTGGGCAGCTACTTCAGTCGGCGGGTGCTGAACCGGAGTGAGGCGCGCTGGGTGAAAGCCCTGGGCACGATCGCGATCCTGGTTGCGCTGCTGGGGGTCGTCGCCAGCTCTGTGCTACCCATAGGGGTAGGACTGCCGCTGTGGCTGAAGATTGCCATCACGGTCCTGATGATCTCTCCTGCTGGATTTGCCATGGGGATGCCTTTTCCTACCGGACTGAAGCGGCTGGAGGAGTGGCACAAGCCCTCGGTTCGGTGGGCGTGGGCGCTCAATGCCGCATCCAGCGTGCTGGGCTCGGTAGGAGCCTTGCTGTGCGCCATTTACCTCGGGTTGATACAGACACTGTTCATCGGCGCCCTGCTCTATGTGGCGGCGCTGGTTATTGTCTTGCGCCTGGGGAGCCGGGCACGCGTCGAACAGGGCTCCGCACCTCGTCAAGTTATCGCTACACAGGCGTTCGACTGATTATCGCTCGGCTCCAAGGTTCGTATCCAGACAAGCGCATCTTGCGCGAACTAACAATCCTCGTTCAAAGTGTGGTTCTTCCTCGAGATCATTAAACCGCCAGCTTGGCGCTCCGCGCCCCACCACAGAACGCGCAGGAGGGCGGAAGAGGAACCACGCTGGTGAGTTCAACTTCCGAACTCAGGTATTCTCGTCGAACCGACTCCTCCTGAAGGAGGTCCGTACTGAGATACTTCTTGTTGTCATCGGCGAACACGGTCACCACAACTGCATCCCCACCCAAGGACTCCTGCACCTGGAATGCAGCCAGAAGGTTGCACCCGGAAGAGATACCCACGCCCAGCGCGAGGCTCTTCGCCAGCTTTTGTGCCATCAGGATTGAATCTCCGTCGGAGACTGCGATCACTCCGTCTAATTCCGCCAAGTTGACGATCGCAGGAATGAACTCATCGGAGATTCCCTGAATTCTGTGCTTGCCCACTTTGCACCCGGTGGAGAGCGTTGGCGACTCGACCGGCTCTACCGGATGAATCTGAACGGCAGGGTTCTGGCGTCGCAGGAAACGCCCGACGCCCATGACGGTCCCGCCCGTTCCAACTCCGGCGACAAAAGCATCCGGTTTCAGCCCGGCCTCCGACAACTGCGCCCAGATTTCCGGACCCGTTGTGGTTTCATGGGCCTGGATGTTGGCCTGATTAGAGAACTGGTGAGGAAGAAACACGCTCTTGGGGTCGGCGCTGGCAAGTTCTTCGGCCATGCGGATACTGCCAAGGAACCCTCCTTGTTCTGCTCCGACCAGGACAATGTCAGCGCCATAGCTCCTGATGAGGTTTCTTCTTTCCTGGCTCATCCAGTCCGGCATAAAAATCGTTACTGGATGCCCCAGAGCGCGGCCGAGCGCGGCAAAGGCGATCCCCGTATTGCCGCTGGTCGCCTCGGCAATTCGTTGCCCAGGGCGTAGAGAAGCGTCGGCGTACGCGCGCTTCAGGATGTGCAGCGCCATGCGATCCTTGATGCTGCCTGTGAGGTTAAGCTGTTCGCATTTCGCATAGATGACCCGGCGCTTGCCTCGGAACCTAAGCCCGATTCCCAAAAGAGGCGTGTTGCCGACCAGGCGGGACAATCCCTCGAGCCTCTGATCTCGAATTTCCATTATCGACCTCCGGCCCGACCGATAATCTACACCTGACCCCCGCTGAACGCAATTGCCAGCCGGGTGCCCAGGCTGTGGAGGCGATCTTTCACTTCGTCCCAGAGCGTGGCCTGCCGAAGACAGCGCTCGACGCGTTCTTCCGGTTAGTTAGGTCGCCCTTTGGCCCTGAAGGCGTGCATCCCATGGAGCCCCGATATCCAGCAAAAGATATGGGCAAAGATCAGCCTTGGGGAGAGGGGCCCGCGATCCCGATGCACCTCATCGGGACGCGGGACGGGCAAGGGATTACTCTCGCTGCCCGGCTAAGAACGAGCTGGGGATCACAAAGACGGAGATCCGTGCTACCTAGCTGGAGGGGCAAAGGGGGACGATATGTCCCTTGCGTTTTGGGCGCAATTAGATGAGAATTCATTGCCGCACTTCAAAAGAAGAGGAACCAGCGTGCAACTCATCCCACGCGATGGCAAGTTCTACGATCTTTTCAACGAACAGGCCGCCAATATCCACAAAGCGGCCCAACAGTTGGTTGTCCTTTTCGGGGACTTTCGCGACGTTGAAAAAAGGGTCGCGGAAATCAAATCTGCGGAGCACAAAGGCGACCAGCTAACGCGTTCCGTAATGACGAAACTGAACCAGACTTTCATTACTCCGTTTGACCGGGAGGACATCCACGCTTTAAGTTCGGCGCTTGATGACGTCATGGATCTTGTAGACGCGGCGGCGAGCCGGCTCATCACCTACAAAGTGAAATTCGTCACACCCGGGGCTTTTCAACTGGCCAACGTTATCCTGCGCGGGTCAGAGATCCTGGTGAAAGCCGTTTCAGAACTCAGCAAGCCCCAAAACATCCTGAAATACTGCGAGCAGCTCAATCAGATCGAAGAAGAGAGTGACCGCATTAAAGGCGAATGCATCGCCAAGTTGTTCGAGGACTCGATGGAAGCCATCGAGATCATAAAATGGAAAGAGATTTACGAAGTGCTTGAAGCTGCCACCGACAAGTGCGAAGACGTATCGGACGTCCTGGCAGCGGTCGTTCTGAAAGGCTCATGAGAACTCAGGAAGTCTTGCCAGCAGGGTCTTAAAGACCGGCCCAGCATCAATCTGAATCCTTAACGGTTCGAGGCACGTGAGCTCCCGAATGGGGACCGCGAGAGCTCCTTCACGCGACGAATTATGTTCTGGTTTGCTGTCTTTCTCACCTTGGTTGCGCTGACCTTCGATTTCTTGAACGGCTTCCACGATGCCGCCAACTCCATAGCCACCGTGGTGTCAACCAGGGTACTGTCGCCGCGCGTGGCGGTCATTTGGGCGGCATTCTTTAACTTCGTCGCAGCCTTTACGTTTGGCACCGCCGTGGCCAGGACCATGGGGCACGGGATGATCCGTCTCGAAGCCGTCAACCTGTACGTCATTCTCGCCGGCCTCCTCGGGGCGATTGTGTGGGACATACTCACCTGGTACTACGGACTGCCTATCAGCTCCTCCCACGCGCTGATCGGTGGTTACGCCGGCGCAGCAGTGGCCAAAGCTGGATGGAAAGTGATCATCCCGGGGGGCTGGACGAAAACTCTCCTCTTCATCGGCATTTCACCGATCCTGGGAATGATTCTGGGCGCAGGCCTGATGATTGCTGTGTACTGGTTGTTCCGGAACTTTTCACCCCTGCGTGTCGACCGCTACTTCCGCAAGTTGCAGCTCCTTTCCGCTGCCGCTTACAGCTTCGGTCACGGTACGAATGACGCTCAGAAAACCATGGGGATCATTGCCGGAGTACTCTTCACGGCGGGAATTATTGACCACTTCTATATCCCTTTCTGGGTCGTGCTGATGGCCCATGCTGCCATTGGGCTGGGGACTTTGTCGGGGGGTTGGCGAATCGTCAGGACGATGGGAATGAGGATTACGCGGCTAAAGCCGGTGGGGGGATTCTGTGCCGAGACCGCAGCCGCCGTCTGTCTCTTGGGGGCAGCATCACGCGGCATTCCAGTTTCAACCACTCATACCATTGCCGGAGCCATCATGGGCGTCGGCAGCGTCCAGCGACTCACAGCCGTGCATTGGGGGGTGGCAAGGAAGATTATCTGGGCGTGGGTGCTGACCATTCCTATCTCTGCCCTCGTTTCTGCAGGGTGCTTCCTTTTGCTGCGCCACTTCATCCCTTCGGCCTGAGTTGGAACGTAGGGCAATATGAAGGCTTAGGCAACTCCTGAAAAGCAATTCCTGGCGATTCAGACTTTTTACCTCGTGTACAGATGCACGCAAATTGCGATCAGTAGCGCCAAGAGGTTAGGTCGGCGCCCGGAGGTGCGGCTTTTTGCATGCGCTCGAGGATCTTGGGAAGATACATGGTGTGGTAGTGAAGGCGGGAGAGATAGTTGGGGAAATTCGGGTCGCCGTTCCAGCAATGTTCCGCACGATCACCGTACTTGACTTCACCCTCGTAGGGCGGATTCGAAGCCGACTTGAGAAAATCTTCCAAATAGTACACGGCGTCATTCAGAAAGTAAGTATCCGCACTGCCCACATAAATGTGGAGTTTGCCCTGGAGTTTGGGGCCCAAGGTGGCCCAGTCGCGTTGCAGAATGGCGCTGAGATCGTAGTGCTCCTTCCAGTACGCGGCCACCGCGGGATCGATTTCGCCGTTTTGCTTGTTGAAGATCGGCTTGGGATAACCGTCTTGGCCGACCGGTCCGAAAACGGCCTGCCATATATCAAATTGCTCTCCCGAGCGAGCATGCGAGCCCAGGGCAAGCTCGTACTGGTTCATGCTTTGCACGGTGGCAAAGGTGCGACCGAGGTAATCCCGCATCGCGGGCTGCGCGATCTCGGTGTGCGCTCCCTGAATATAGAAAGCGTTCTTGTCGTTGTAGAGATTGATGGTGGTATAAGCGCGAAAGTCCACCGGATCGGGACAGGCGATGAATGCGCCGTTATAGTGGTCCGGATAAAATTCCTGGACGGCCATGGCTTCCCAGCCGCCGGTGGAACCGCCATAGACGAACCGCGCCCAGCCCTGGCCGATGCCCCGGAACTGTTTCTCAATCGCCGGGATCAGTTCCGTCTCGATCGCGTCGCCATAGGGGCCGAGGTTCTCGGAATTCACCGCGTAGGAATCGTCATAGTAAGGATTGGCATGGTTGATTTCCGCAATCAGGATGCGTGGGAACCCAGGCGAAATCCATTGCTGATAGAGCTTGTAGGCTTCTTCCTGCTGGATGCGGTTGTAGCCGGAAATGTGGAATCGCTCGTTGTAATCGGGTTTTAGGTTGGGATCGGGTGCCTCAGTTCGAAAGCCCTCAAAATCCGCGTTGAAGTGGTCCTCGGAGATGATCAAAGGATAAGAAACATGGGGGTGAGTATCAAAGCCCTCCGGCACGAGCACATTGGCGCTGAGGTACATCGGGCGCCCCCAGAACTTGGTAAGGAGCTGGCTTTGAATCTTGAGGTGTCGGATGTACTTGGTGTCCTTGGGGGGCGGAATGGGTGGAATTTCCTGCTCGAGAACGATCGAGATGATCCCGGAAGAGGCCTCCAGCAAAATCTTGCGTGGAG
Source organism: Terriglobia bacterium (assembly GCA_049698675.1). Taxonomy (GTDB): domain Bacteria; phylum Acidobacteriota; class Terriglobia; order UBA7540; family UBA7540; genus CAVROP01. Next base: position 946 of record JBAVYG010000252.1, on the reverse strand, counting down.
CGGAATAAAGATTGCCAGGTGCGAGGTTCCAGTGCTGACCTTCGCCCCGGTCCATAGGAAGCTTGACCGTGTGGCCATCGGCGCGATGGAAGGTCTCGTAGCGGTGCAGGACAGCCTGAACGTAGTATTCCCCGGGCGGGACGTCCCGTAAACTGCGAACTGGATAAGCAGAGGCGGATTGGTCAACGATGACCGATTGGCCGGGGCGCATCGCTTCGACATCCATCCCGAACACCATCTGGGTGTGGGGAGATTCACCGATTTGCATGCGGGGTTCTGCGGAAGCGTCGTTGGAGAGAATTAGAAGCAGGCGGCCGTCGATGGACTGGTCGCCGTGAGCTTTCGTGAAAGAGATGGAGAAGCGTGCCTCGGTTTGGGAGGCGGCCACGCTCGGCAGAGCAAATACGAAACAAGTAAGACAAATGAGTGTGCGGTAAAGCGGGCGCAAATGTGCAGCCATGAAGTCTCCTTGGGGCGGTGTCGAATCCAGCGGATTCTATACTAAATCGCCCCAGCTAATGCCCGTTTTTTCTCACGCAGTTTTTGGGAAGCCTTCCCGACGTCGCTCAGCCGCCGCGCTTTATGCGGTCAGTTGGACCTTACTTGCCAGGCGATTCTGATAATCGAGGTCGAGCGGGGAATAATTCTCTTCGAACCAGTTGCTCTCCTCGCAAAACATTAACGACGTAGACGACCTTTTTCTCTACGCGATAGAAAATACGGCAAGGAGACACAACTAACTGGCGATAAGGTAAACCACGCAGTTCAGTTGGAAGGGAGCCCATCTGGGGAAATTTCTGAAGCATTTCAACGGCCTTAAATACCTGTTGGACCAGTTGACGAGCAGGCGCAGGTTTGTCCAAAGCAATATAATCTGCAATCGCATCCAAATCCTGAATCGCCGGATCAGCCCAGATTACTTTAGCCATCGCTTCAATCGTTGTTT
>JBAVYG010000251.1:0-1775 GCA_049698675.1 Terriglobia bacterium | reverse complement strand
ATAAAGACCTGACACCCGGCCGCCCTTGGCGCGCCGCGCCACTTGCCTTCGAGCTCAAGCCAGATTCTTGCGCGGCGTTCCTGCTGACCACTAGCCTCGTACACTCAGAGTCCCTCTCCTCCCTTTTATCGGAAGGTTGGAGCGCGGACTTGAAGCAAAGTGGCCTACGTCGCTCGGTACCTTACTCGGCTACTGAAAACTTAGCCTACCTCCCGTGCCGCATTAAAAGCTATGTTAGCATATTTCGCTTTTTTGTGGGAGGGATTGTTTCGAAAAAAACCTCCGCTCGCGGGACCCCCAAGACTCTCTTCTCCTCACGAAATTATCAGCAAGTTTGCGGCCACATGCCAGCCCTCTTATCAAGGAGCATTCCCATGCTGTTTGAAAGCCATCACGAAGCTGCAAATGTGTTTCAGCCTGACCTTCGCGTCCCACCGCCGGCGCCACTACAACGAGGATCGGGCAGACTTCATCGTGCTGCGGCCGGAGGTCGACCGCCGCTCGAACCTCATGCTTCGCTGCGGGCACATCCCGGAGCGCTGCGCCGGGAACTCTTCCTGCCCCGCTGCTGTCAGAAGGGCTGCGTTTTTCCGGCCCAACCGGAGGGTGACGGCGAGTGTGTCTATCACCGCCGCCAGTCTCTCGAGCCCGGTTGTTTCCAGTCCCAGCAACCCTCGTTTTTGCTTCTGGACCAAGCCAGATTCGGCCTTCCGGACACCGAGCCCGACGATGAGCGCTTCAGGGATCGGCATCGGCTCGCGGAGGAACGCTTCCAGTTCATGCTGGGGGATGCACCCTGATGAGATGCGTGCACTCGCCAAGGGAAATGCGGGGTAAGCCTGCACGCTTGACTGTCGTCTGTCGACGGTGAGATTTTTTGGAGGAATTGTTTCGCCATGGAGCCCTACACCGTTCGAACTCCAATTCCAGCCCTCGGGGGGCAGAGTTCCAAACAGGCCTCTGCTCTCTTGCCCATGCTCACTCCCACCAACGCCTGGCGCCTTCTCTGCCGGCGCACGGGCGGCAGCATCTCGCGCACCACGTTCTACCGGTGGATTAACTCGGGTCGGGTCGGCGCTATACGGATGGGAAATCGCTTCCTCATCCCTTTGCCCATGCTCGAAGAAGTTATCCAGAAATGTTTGGACGGGGAACGGATTTGACGGAGGGATGGTGGGTAGTGTCCTAATTGTGTGTTGCTGGCTGACGTGGTAGTAACTCATTCTGAATTTGGGCCTCTGGGGTTTGGCAGTGAGATTGCCGGTACACGTTAGGTGTGTTAGAATCTATATTGCTAAACAGTCAGTTCTGTAGCAGCTTGCCTGGCCAGAGGAGAAGTGTCCATTGACAGGGGTTGGTTCAATCGTAAGCGTCAGCGACGGGGAAAGCGATAGGGTAATGTTATGAGTATAGCCGTTTTGATTAGCGTTCATGATGGGATAGTTATGGCAGCAGACAGTGCGTCTGCTCTCAATATATCCCTCCAACCAGGAACCATTGCTGGCGTTGTAAATGTCTATGATAATGCCAATAAGGTCTTCAACCTTTACAAGGGGAGGCCAATTGGATGCGTGACGTTTGGAGCAGGAAGTATCGGAAACTCATCCATGGGCACACTGATAAAGGACCTACGCGCCGCATTGATGGACAAAGCGAAGGCTGAAAAACTTCACATTGACTTTGATCCCGACAACTACACGATGGAGTCAGTATCAACTATCGTCGCCAAGTTCCTAGAGGACGAATGCAAGAAACAGAGTCCACCGGTATTACTA
>JBAVYG010000250.1:0-2714 GCA_049698675.1 Terriglobia bacterium | reverse complement strand
GATGATCACCCTCTCCGGCTTCGGCACTCCCATCGCCAGCATGCCACCCCTGCTTCAGAAGATGAGTTACGCCAACCCACTGACCCACATCATGGTGCTTCTGCGCAGTGTCTACTTGAAAGGGGCTGGGTTCAACGTGCTCTGGCCGGAGGTCGCCGCCCTTGCGAGCATTGCTATTCTCCTGCTGGCGATCAGCGTCCTGCGCTTCCACAAGTCGCTCGAATAGGGAATGATGCTTAAGGATAAAAAGCGGCTCCTCCCCCAAAAAGTGCAGAAGTTCAAGCGCCTTCTGTTTCAACCCGAAATCGCAAGTTCGAGACCGAGCATATGATCCCTCAGATGAAGGACCTTGTGGAATCGTACCGTCCCTCCATTCTATGAACCGATGGTGAGTGGGAGCGCCCGAGCGAGCAATGGAAATCGACGGAATTCTTGGCGTGGCTTTTCAACGACTCGTCCGCGCGCGAGGAGATCGTTGATATCGGCCCCACCGCTGACGGGCGTATTCCGGTCATCATGCAGGAGCGGCGGCCGCAGATTGGCGGCTCGCTCTAGGTGAATGGCGAGGCAATTTACAGGACCCGTGCGTGGCGGCAGATGTCAGGGGGCGATGTTGGGTATATAAGCAGGGGCAGAATTGAATTGCTTTCTTCCTTCTCCCCACTGCTTACTGGCCACTGCCTTCTGCCCCCTGTTTTCTTCGCCCAGAATGACAGGAGGATGACTTTTTTCAGCCTCTCGCTAAAAACTCGCGAGGGCAGCGGTCTCATCTTCCGCCAGTCCGAGGACTTTGTCCAGACGAACCATCCTGAGGGTTAAAGCGGCCTGTTTTGGAGCCGCAAAGAGTCTGAATTCGCCCCCTTTTTCTTTCAGGGCCGAAAAAATGCGAACCAGTGCGCCGACGCCGGAGCTATCGAGAAAAGACACGCCCGCAAGGTTTACGGCAAGATTGGTGACGCCGGCGGAGAGTAGCTCGCCGACGGAGTTTCGAAAGGCTTGCTCAGCTTCACCTGCTTTAAAGGGGCCGTTGAGGTCAAGAATGGTCACCTGGTCAACTGTTCTGATATTAATGGTCACGGATTCCTCGCGGCTGCTGCCCTGCTTTCAAAGCGTAGCATGAAATTTACACCGTCACCTCAGACTACCCCGACTTGTTGAGCAAATCAAGGTAGTAGGTGAGAAAACGTGGCCGAACCACATCCCCGAACCACATCGCTTGACTCGCCGGACGGTTTTTAGTAGCCTCCCAGTCGGTTCATTTGGACGTTTTTCCTGTATTGGCTCACTAGTCCTTGCCGCAGGGGTAACGTCCTCGGGAACATTTTTTATGGAGCAGTTGTCCTCCCTTTTTGAACTATCGGTTGGATTTCACTCCTGCAACAGCATTGACAGTTTTGCGAAGACGCTTGCCACGCATGTTGGCCGAGATCTGGAGGCCCGTGCGGCGATGGTTTGGCTACGTCAGGAGAGAGGTGGGGAATTGCTCTGTCGCTCTCGCTGGTTCGAGGCCGGACTTCGGCTGGAGTTTGCTCCGGGGCAGGCGAGCGAAGGTATTCTGGCCGAGATGCTAGCAAAATCACGTGCGCGGCGGCTCGACGAGGAGGAAATCAAGCCAGAGATGTTCCCGCATCTCGCGGAAGGCGACCGGGAGCGCGTGGCAACAGCCTTGTACGCACCCATCCCGACCTCCAAAGACGTGGCCGGCGTCCTAGAGGTATTGAACAAGCGCACGGGAGAATTCACCGCCGATGACGCAGGCTTCGTTGAAGAAGCCTGCCGGCTGGCGGGCCGGGTTCTAGACGCTTTGCGCGCCGTCGAGCAGGAAAAGTGGTCGAGCCTGGAGACGATTGAACGATTGACCGCGCTCTACGATGTGGCGAGCACCTTCACTTCTACGCTGGAGCTTGAGGATCTTCTGCCCGTTATGGCCGAGAAGATCCAAGGGAACCTCGGTGCCCTGGCCTGCAACTTCTGGCTGGTGGATTCCGGAACCAACGAGCTGCTTTGCGCGCAGCAAGCGGGCGAGGATCCGACCACCCACAAGGGCAGCCGCCTTCAAATTGGAGAGGGCTTGGCTGGGAGCGTGGCCCAAACAGGCCAAGCCCGCCTGGTCTCAAGCGCCCAGGATGAGCCGGAACTTGAAGCCCGCGTACAGGCAAGCGAGGAGTATCAAATCCAATCGCTGATGTGCGCGCCTCTTCTGAAGGAAGAGCGGGTGTTGGGGGTCGTGGAAATCGTCAACCGATCAACTGGAAAGCCGTTTGATGAGGATGACCTGTTTTACTTCACCAACATGTGCGAGCAGGCCTCCAACGCCCTGAACAATGCCAATCTGTTGCAGGCCGAGCGAAAGGTCCACATCCTGGACGCCCTCCTCGCCATCAGCAAGGAAATAACCTCCACGCTCAATCTCGATCATGTCCTCACCACAGTGGTTCACGAGGCCTCAACCGTCGTCCCCTTCGATCAGTGCGTCATCGGTTTGTATGACCGCCACCGCTTTATACTGGGTGCTGTGTCCGGTGAAGGCGAGGTGCCTCGGACTCCTGAAATGGAGCAGTTGCGTGAAGTGCTAGCGTGGGTGGCTGAGCAATCGGAGGCGGTCTCGGCTGACCAGACTGAAGAGGGGTGGAAAGTTAAGCCGGAGGGAGCGAACGCGGCGCTGGTGCGCTACCTGGAAAAGCAGGGACAGAGCGGCTTCTACGCCATACCTC
>JBAVYG010000249.1:0-1970 GCA_049698675.1 Terriglobia bacterium | reverse complement strand
GGCGCTCCGCAGCCGCCGCGGCGCGGGCTTCCTGCCACGCCTTCCATCGCGCCGCGACAGGCCGTGCCAGCACCTGCCAGCGCGCTTTTGAGAATCCTGCCGCCCAGGAGAAGGAGAAGCGTGTGACGAGAAACAGTGATGACAGGAACACCGCGCCGGCGACAATGCCGGCGCCCACCCCATTGAACGTGTGGATCAGTCCTGCAGTCGCCAGATAGCCCAGCATGCCGCTGCCATGGATCAGCCCCCGGACAGCCGGCGTGTAGGGGAAAAGCTCGAGAAGCACGCTCAAGGAAGTGACCAGCAAGCCTGCGCCAACGGCCTTGGTTTTCGGAGCTTGGAAGGGCCGCACGAGCAGCAAGCGCGTGCCCACCACCAGCAGGACCATGGCAATCAGGTAAGCGACCCAGCCGAATCCCTGGAAGAGCAGGTCAGCGGTATAGGCGCCAACGGGGCCGATCCAGTTTCGCGGCGTGGCGCCGGCAGCCGTAGCGGTGTTGAGCGAAGGATCCTCGGGCATGAAGGATGCCAAGCTCAGCAGGACCAGCAGCCCGACAACCGCGACAAGGAAACCCGTAAGCTCCGAGCGGCGGCGTGAGTCTAAAAGCGGCTGTTTTTGCTGGGAATTCTTCGCGCTGGACTCTTTGGACTTCGACGGTGTGGCAGCGGATGAGGCACCCATGTTTCGACCTTCCTAGTCGAGGAGTCAAGGAGTCGAAGAGTCAAGAAGTCGAAGGCTGACGCGTCAAGGAGTCTTATCCTTCTCGACGCCCCACTTCTCAACTTCTGAACTTCTCGACTTCTCGACTCTTTGACTCCTCGACTCTTATCCGCGATGCAATCCCCATCCGAGAACCAATAGTATCACGCCCAACACAACCCGGTAAACAACGAAAACTTTAAAGGTGCGCCGCTCCAAATACCGGATGAGAACCGCAATCACCAGGTAACCGACAAGGGCCGAGACGAGCGCCCCGCAAAGAAAGGGTAGGCGCATGTCATGGGGCAGTCCCGCATGGCGAATTTCCAGGCCTTTCTTCAGCGCCGCTCCGGCAATGAGGGGCGTGGAGAGCAAAAAGGAGAAGCGCGCCGCAGTTTCTCGTTTCATCTTTCGGAAAAGGCCGGCAGTCATGGTGACGCCGGAGCGCGAAACTCCGGGGATCACCGCCAGCGCTTGCGCCACGCCCACAAGGCACGAGTCGAGTAAGCCGACGTGGCCGAGGTCGCGCTCGCGTTTTCCCAGCCAGTCTCCCGCCCACATGAAGAGACCAATCACGATTAAGGCGGCGCCGATGATAATCGGCGACCGCAATTGCTCCTCGGCGGCATGCTCGAACCGCCACCCCGCCAGGGCGCCAGGGATCGTGGCAATCACCAGGTACCACAGCAGCCGGGGATTTTCCCGCAAGTCTGCGCTGGCTGAATGGCCTGTAGCGCCGGCGTTCGCCGCGGCAGCGCCGCCTCCGCCCAAACCCGCAGCCAGCCTGGCCATCTCCACCCAGTAGCGCCAGAAATAAACCAGCACGGCCAGGAGCGTCCCGGCGTGCAGAGCCACGTCAAATGTCAGGCCGGGATCTTTCCATCCCAGCAACCATGGAAAGAGCCACAAGTGTGCAGTGCTGGAAATGGGAAGAAATTCTGTGAGACCTTGGACAATCGCTAGCACGATGGCTTGAGACAGGGGCATATGGGTGCTCGCATTCTAAGCAGTCGGAGTGAGTAGCACAGACCTGCGTGTTTTGCAGGTCTGCGGCTTTTGAAGATATACGGCGGAAAAGCCGCAGACTTCGAAAAGCACGAAGTCGGCGCTGCCAGCTCAATCTTCAGGCATTCAAGCGACCCCTCACCCGTCCCGCTCCGGCTGGTGAAAACGCCGGCAGCGGGACACCCTCTCCCCCAGGGGAGAGGGCAATGAACCGATTCGCGGAATGCAAAAGCCGCTGACCTTAAAAACCAGGTCCGCGCTACTT
>JBAVYG010000248.1:0-8400 GCA_049698675.1 Terriglobia bacterium | reverse complement strand
AAACTACACCGCGCGGAGTAGGGAAAACCGCGTTGATTCTTATTGGGGTTTGGCCATTGCAAATAAGTTGAAAAAAGGTACGACGTAGGCGTCGATTCCGAAAAGCGAAAGTGGGCGCGCCATGCTCAGTTCCTTGATGTTGCCTACACCGCCTCACTCCACAGGACCGCTCTCCTGTTTCGGCGCAGGAGGGCTCTCCTGTTTCGGCGCTGGGGCGCTCTCTTGTTTCGGCGCTTGGGGGGCGGAAAACGCTTGTCCACCCCGAGGTGAGTACTTATCGAGTCCGGCGATGAGTGATTTCGCTTCGGGCGGAACATCGCCCTTGCCATCGATGAGAATCTCCTTGGGGTCCACGACGTGGCCATACAAACGCGCGTTGGCCTCCCCATCCTGGGTAATGGCAGCTCCTTTGAGAGAGACGCCGGCAAACAAGCCCCGGGACCGGGAATAAGTCAGAATTTCAGCGGTTACCAGCAGGTCCGTGGAGGCAGAAGCTGTCCGTCCGACCGGCCCGGCCGCCGCTGAGGCGTCCGCGCCAAGTTCTCCCCTACTCTTGAGCAGCCTGCGCATACCGCCGGGGTTCATCACCACAAAAACCAGGTCGGTCTCCGATCCTCCCAACTGAAACCCATAGCTACCACTGTGCACGGCAATCATCGAAGGCGGGCCCCAGGGGCCGTTCCCGCCTCGCCTGCACACCAGCACACCGCGCCCGTAGCTCGCCCCGAAAATGAAAGCCAGTTTCTTCTGCCCGGGGACGATGCCCACGCAGACCGACCTGTCGAGCAGGTCCCTCGGGATGGAGTTTTCAGGTGTGTTCATGATTTCGTACATCACCATGGCAGCGTTCTCGAGCCGGTCAGCTACCTTGCCTTGCTTAGCCTGAAGAAATTCGACCGGCAGGCTCAACATCAGGGTAGCAACCATCAGGTATCTCATTGGGTCATCCTCCTGACTAGTGGATCTTGTGGCTGGTCACATGTCATTATGGCTTTCTCGGAAGAGCGGCGCAAGGCCGCATTCTTCCGGCCGGCCCCCCCCCCATGTGACGCACATCTGCCCGGCGTCCCCACGTCTCGCCGACGACTTCCGTGCGGAGAGGTGGTTGCGCACATGCAGATTCGCAGCACGCCCAACTATAGCACGAGCAATTGGCGTTCCGTTATTCGTTCATAACTGGGATGCTGAATCTTCTCAAGGGGTTGAGTAGCGTTGCTGAACTCTGAACGTATGTGCTCGAAACGTCATATTCTGCTCGGAGAAGGAAAAACTTCCACGCCGTTGACTTGGCCCTAAGCGCGGCCTAAGATGGCGTCATCGGAAGTGACTCACAGATCACTTCCAGGCCCCACGCCATGCTTGGCAAGATCATTTCCCACTACCGGATTCTAGAGAAACTCGGGCGCGGCGGTATGGGCGTCGTCTACAAGGCTGAGGACACCACGCTGGGCCGTCAGGTCGCTCTGAAGTTCCTGCCTGAGGAATGGAGCAAGGATAGGCAGGCCCTGGAACGCTTCAAGCGCGAAGCCCGCGCCGCTGCGGCGTTGAACCATCCCAACATCTGCACGATTTACGAGATCGGCGAGCATGAAGGCCAACCCTTCCTTGTCATGGAGTTGCTCGAAGGTGAGACACTCGAGCAACGGGTATCGGCCCAGCCCCTGAAGGTCAACGAGATTCTGGAGTTAGCGATTCCCATCGCCTGGGCGCTGGAGGCGGCGCACGCGAAGGGCATCGTGCACCGGGACATCAAGCCGGCGAACATCTTCATCACCCAGGAGGGAGGGGTCAAGATTCTGGACTTCGGGCTGGCGAAGGTGGCGCGGGCAGGCGGGCCGTCGAGTGTAACCGATGTGTCCACGGAATCCCTCACCACGCCGGGCGTGGTGGCCGGGACGGTTCAATATATGAGCCCGGAGCAAGCCCTCGCGGAGCCGGTGGATACGCGGACCGACCTGTTTTCGTTCGGGTCGGTGCTCTATGAGATGGCCACTGGGCGGGCTCCTTTCCTGGGTTCGACGCTGGGGGAGACGATCGCCCACATCTTACACAGCCAGCCAGAAGCCATGGCGCGCTTCAACTCCGAGGTCCCGGCAGAGTTGGAACGGATCACCCGGAAGTGCCTGGAGAAGAAACGGCCAGAGCGCTACCAGTCGGCAAAGGAACTAAGGGCTGACTTGCAGGGTCTGAAGCGCGACACGGAATCTGGGCGCGTAGGGGCGGGGTCGCCGCGGCGACTGCCGACAGCAGAACCAGGCGCCGCCGAGCCTACCTGGGCCTGGCGCCCACAAGGGGCGCCCCTACGAAGACGCAGGGCGGCGCTTGCCCTGGCTGGCGTGGCCCTGATCGCGGCGGTGGCAGTGGGCCTGAACGTGGGCGGCCTGCGGGATCGGCTGCGGGGTCCAGTTGGCCCGCCGCGCATCGAGTCGCTGGCGGTGCTGCCGCTGGAGAATCTCTCGGGCGACCCGGAGCAGGAGTATTTTGCCGACGGGATGACCGAAGAGCTGATTACGAACTTGGCCAAGGTCGGCGCCCTGAAAGTGATTTCGCGGACCTCGATGATGCAGTACAAAGGCACCAAGAAGGCTTTGCCGCAGATTGCCAAGGAGTTGAATGTGGACGCGGTGATTGAAGGTTCGGTGCTGCGTGAGGGCGGCCAGGTGCGCATCACTGCTCAGCTCATCCAGGCCTCGACGGACCAGCACCTGTGGGCGGAGAGCTACCAGCGGGACCTGCGGGGTGTGCTCGCCTTGCAGGGCGAGATCGCCAGCGCAATTGCTGAGAAGGTCCGCGCGGCCCTCACGCCCACCGAGCGCGCCCGGCTGGCGAGCGCCCGCCCCGTCAACCCCGAAACGCACGAGGCGTACCTGAAAGCGATGTTCTACCTCTACAAGAAGACGCCGGAGGGCTTCGCCAAGGGTCTGGCGCTGCTCCAGCAGGCGATCGAGAAAGATCCGGCGGACCCCTTGCCGTACGCCGGCCTGGCGCTGGCCTACCCGATCATCTACCACGGCCCGGGCGGGACGATCCCACCACGGGAGGGTTTCCCGCGTGCCCGCGCCGCCGCGCTCAAGGCGCTCGAGCTGGACGAGAGCTCGGCCCAGGCTCATCTCGCGCTCGCTGCCATCAAGGTCTACTTCGATTGGGACTGGACGGGGGCCGAAAAGGAGTTCAAGCGCGCCTTGGAATTGAATCCCAATCTGCCTGAGGCGCACGCCCATTATGGATGGTACCTGACCCTTTTCGGACGGAACGACCAGGGGATGGCCGAAGAGAAGAGGTCGGCGGAGCTGGATCCGCTTTCGCCCATTTACACCGCGTGGGTGGGTTGGATGTATCTGAACCTACATCAAAACGATAAGGCCATCGCGGAAGCCCGCAAAGCGCTCGACATCGACCCGAACTCGGTGGACGCGCTCTATGTATTGGGAGGCGCGTATGCCGACAAGAAAATGTTCGAGCAAGCGATCTCTGCAAACCAGAAGCTGGCGGCGGTGAATCCTGACTGGAAATCCGGGCTAGCGGACACCTACGCTATGGCTGGACGAAAGAACGATGCCCTCAAGCTAGTGGTCGAGATGGAACACGAGGATTACTCAAAGTTTAGCCTGGACCTTTTTGGGATCCAGACCATCCTGGGGAACAGGGAGGAGGCATTCCGCGCCCTTGATGCGGCGTTCGAGTACCATCACATTTTTCTCCCCTGGGAGATGAATGATCCCGAATCCCCCTGGCGCTCCGATCCGCGCTTCCAGGAGCTGCGGCGGCGCATGAACTTTCCCAAATGGCTTTCCATAGGCCAGAAGTCGTAGACCTGCAAAAGAGGCTCGCGCTACGCCCTCCGAAAACACGCGAAATCAGACCCCCAGGTAATCGCCATCACCCGATGTTTTGGAGAGAAACGTGCTCTCGAAATGTCAATTGGGGGAAGAGAGGAGGCACGCGTGAATCTTGGACTTCTTTGGGTCATATTTGCGCTTCCTGCGCTCGGTGTCGGGTATTTGCTGTTTCGAGGCCTGCGTTCCTACTTGAAACTGCGAGGACAGAGGCTGGTCACTTGCCCTGAAACTCAGAAGCCTGCCGCGGTTGATTTGGACGCCATACCCCTGGCGAGGGATGCGGCCTTTGGTACACCGCAGCTTCGCCTGAGCGAGTGTTCCCGCTGGCCGGAACGGCAGGGATGCGGGCAGGAGTGCTTGAAACAGATCGAAGCGGGTCCGGAAGGTTGCTTGGTTCGCCGCATCGTCGCCAACTGGTATGCGGGCAAGACCTGCGCCATTTGCGCTAAACCCGTGAATGTAACTGAGGAATGGGTTGGACACGTGCCGGCCCTGCTGAACCCGGAGAGGGAAACCGTTTGCTGGGACAAGATTGCGGCGGAGAGATTGCCGGAGGTATTCCAAACTCACTCGCCCGTTTGCTGGTCCTGCCACATCGCTGAAACTTTCAGGCGCGAGCACCCGGATTTGGTCGTGGACCGCCCCGCAAGATGGTGACGGACGGCAGGCGGGGCGCGCAGGACGCCGACCTAGCCCCTAGCCCCACCTACAACCTACCATCTACCACCTACCGTCCGCGCAAGAGGAATCTCGTGCGCAAGGCGCGCGTTGTATAATAATCGTTTGCACGTTGAGGTGGACCAAACTATGCTGCATATTACTTCGACGCCGTTCACCCCATTCACCCGGAATAGTCCGAGGAGACTCATGAACCGAAAGCTTTCTAGTGTCCTGCGCCTTTGTATGACGATCGCCTTGATTCTCGCTTCCTGCCTCATCTCTGGTCGACCGAGCTTGGAAAGTCCGCAAACAGGGAAGTCCGCTGCGCCGAAGGCCGCCGGCAAGACTTCCCTGGCGGGAACGGCGCCCATCCAATCCCAGCGGAACATTGGCAAGGCATACTACGAACAGGGCAAATACACTGAGGCGGTCGGGGAGTTCCAGAAGGTAGTGGCTTCGGGGAAGGCACTGGCAACCGACCACTTTGATCTTGGACTCGCCCTGATGCAGGCCAACAAGCTGGACGAGGCTCTGGGGGAACTCACCACCGCAAGGCAGATGGACCCCAAGCTGGTCGCAGCCGATTACAACCTGGGCATCCTCTACAAGCGCGAGCTTCGCTATCCCGACGCCGAGGCAGCGCTGAAGCGGGTGATTGCGGCCGACCCGGAGGACCCTGCGGCATGGTTCAACCTCGGAACCGTTTACTTCGCCAAGAAGCAACTGGAGGACGCGCTGGCGGCGCATCAGCACGTGGTCAATATGGGTTTCGGCAAGGGGCAGAACTTTTACGTGGCCTCGCTTTTCCACACTTTCACCACCAATGTGCGCCTCAAGCGTGACGAGGACGCGCAGAAGGCCTTGAAGGTTCACGAAAAGATGAGAGACAAGGTCCCCGGGATCTCACTCCAGAACCCGGCCCTCGAAGGAGGAAAATACGGCGCCCTCCTCATCCCCGCCGTGCCCCCTTCAGAACTCTTGCAGAGATTGGGCCTCGAAAAAGTGACCTTTGCCGAGATCTCGGGGCGCCTGGGGCTGACGTTGCCGGCCCAGCAAAGTCCTTCGGCGTACCCCCAAAGCCCAATCAAAGCGGCGGATTATTCGCTGGATTACGCGCGGCGAAATCTGGTTCCGCTCTTTGGGCCTTCCATCGCTTTCGGCGACTACAACAGCGACGGCCGCACCGACATCTACGTCGTCAACCCCGCCGGCGCCAACCATCTCCTGCGCAACAACGGGGACGGGACTTTCACCGACGTGACGGACAAGGCGGGCGTGGCCGGGACTGGCGGCGCGGTTTCCGCCACCTTTGCCGACTACAACAACAGCGGCAAGCCCAGCCTTTTCGTGGCCGGGCTGGACGGGGTCCGGCTCTATCGCAATCTGGGCGATGGAGTTTTCCAGGATGAGACGGAAAAGGCAGGGCTGCATTCGATTCCCGGCGAGTTGGAGACTCAGGCCGTGCTGTTCGATGCGGACGTGGATGGCTATCTGGACCTTGTGGTCACGGCGTACACGAATTTGAACGATCCGCCCAAGAAAGACTCTTTCCTCTTCCCCAACGATTTCGCCGGCGCCGCAACGCACTTCTATCGCAACAACGGCGACGGCACCTTCACCGAGATCACACCCTCCTCAGGGCTGGCTTCGGCCAGGGGGCGCATGCGCGGCGCCGTCTTCGCGGACTTCGATAACGACGGCTACGCCGACCTCTGCCTGTTCCGTGACGACGGCCCTCCCTTGCTCTACGCCAACCTGGGTGAGGACAAGTTTGTGAGCCGGACCGCCGAGGCTGGAGGGGCCTTTACAAAGTCGGTAGCCTATGGGATACAGGCCGCGGATTTCAACCACGACGGCCGTTTCGATCTGGCGCTGTGGGGACCCAAAGGCGTCCAAGTCCTAATGAACAGGGGTGGTTGGAAATTCGCTCCCCTTGCGCCTCTCCCGCTCGTTTCCGCCCCAACGGGTTTCTTTGCTTTTCGAGGCACGGTTGTGGATATCAATGGCGACAGCTTTGCGGACCTGCTGGCTCTCGATGCCAGCGGCAAGTGGCGGTTGCTCGTCAATCACTCCGGGAAGTTCCGCGAGGGGAAGGTCAGCCTTCCTGCCAGTTCGGCAACCGGCGTCGCCACGCTCAGCCCCACTTGGTTGAGCAATCCCGGCAAGCTGGACCTGGTAGGGCTCAGCCCGAGCGGACAATTGCTGGCCTTTGAGAAAGAAGGCCCCACCCCTCGCTGGCTGGAAGTGAAGCTGATAGGCTACAAGAGCAACACCCAGGGAATCGGCAGTCTGGTCGAGATCAAAGCGGGGAATTATTACAGCAAGGTAGTAGTAACAGGAAGCCCGCTCAGGATTTTTGCCGGAGACCTCTCCCGGGTTGACGTGGTGCGCGTCACCTGGCCGAATGCCGTGATCCAGAACTGGATCGACGTCGCCACCGACAAGCCGATCGACGTCCGCGAATCCGAACGCCTGGCTACCTCCTGCCCACTCCTTTACGCCTGGAACGGCCAGCGCTACGTTTTCGTGACGGATGTCCTGGGCATGGCCCCGCTGGGCGAGCTGGCCCCGGACGGCACTCGAACCAAGCCATTCCCCGAGGAGTTTGTGCGCCTCCCTGGGGACCTGCACGCCCAAGACGGCCAGTATGTTTTCCAGCTCACCGATGAGTTGAGGGAAGTCGATTTCTTTGACCAGCTTCGGCTTCTGGCTGTGGACCATCCGGCCTCCCAGGAGATTTACTCCAACGAGATTTATTCTTCTTCGCCTCCGCCCCCAGCCCTTTATTCCGTGCGCGAAAAGCGCTTCCCCGTTTCGGCTGTGGACGATCGAGGCCACGACGTTCTGCCCTTGCTGCTGAAGCAAGACGGCCAGTATCCTGCCGACTTCGCTCGCCACCGCATCCTTGGCCTCGCTGACCTCCACACGCTCACCCTGGATTTAGGAGACCTCCTTCCCTCCACCCGTGTCTCACTGTGGCTGAACGGTTGGGTGTTCTGGACGGATTCGAACGGCTCGCGCGCCTTGATGTCCAATAAGCAACTCGAGATGATTTCTCCCTACCTGCAAGTCCGCAACGCGCAGGGAGAATGGGAAACCGTGATTCCGGATATGGGCTTGCCGAGCGGCACCCGCCGTACCATGCGCGTGGATTTGACCGGCAAATTCCTCACCGCCGACCATCATGTGCGCATCGTAACCAATCTGTGCGTTTACTGGGACCAGATCTTTTTCTCCCTCGACGATGCCACGGCCCCCGCGCCAACCGAGCTTCCACTGCTCTCCGCAGACCTGCATTATCGCGGATTCTCGACTCCCCTCAGCGACCCTGAACACCTTCGTCCCGATTCGTTCGAGTATGAAAACGTGCTTGCCTATGCCCCCTGGAATCCCATGCGGGGCAAATATACGCGCTATGGCCCGGTGGCGAAATTGCTCGCCCACGCTGATGACCAGTTGGTGGTGATGGCTACGGGTGACGAAATCACGGTGAAGTTCGACGGCAGAAGGCTCCCGCCGCTCCAACCCGGATGCAAACGGGATTTCTTCCTTTACACCCACGGCTGGGCAAAGGACGGCGAGCCTAACACCGCTTTTGCCTGGACCGTCCAGCCCTTGCCCTTCCGTAAAATGGCAAACTATCCGCCCGCAGCGCCGGACGCCGTGCCTTCCGACGACGATTACCGCCGCTACCTGCGTGAGTATTTGACCCGTCCCCGGATTGCCCTGATTCCGCCACTCGCCCCCGCAGTCGAGCCAGGGCTGTAGGCTGGGGGCTAGCCCGGATTTCTCACCACGTTTGGACGCTCTTAGGGGACTGCCGGAAGGGCGGGTCCCGCAGGGCGGGACCCGCCGAAATCGCGGCTCCCGCCCTCTGTTGGGTCCGTGCCCCGCGCAGTCC
>JBAVYG010000247.1:0-3545 GCA_049698675.1 Terriglobia bacterium | reverse complement strand
GTAAAGACGCAGCAACAGTTCGGCATCGAAATGATCCGGACTCTCTCGCACGTGCACCTCCCTGAATCGCTCCCTTGGGCACCCCAATTGTCCACACTACCCCTTCATGTCCAAGGGGCGCCAAGCTCATTACTTCGCGGGCCATGATGATACCACGAAATCGCTGGTCAGATTCAGCGACCTGGCCGAGAAAAAGACTTACGAGTAACATGCTGTGTTTTCAATAATATTCCCGCTTTCTCTGGGGCTGTGGAAAGCCAGCCCTTTGTTTTCATAGAAATTCCCGCTTCGTCCCTTCATTTTTGTAAGAATGCTTTTTCTCTTCCTCTCCCGCGTGCGGACTTGTTGTCCATTTGGGACGAGCGAGTTTTTCGCGCTTTGGGGCCCGCTTGGGCCACTTTCGAGAGCGAATCGCAGGGCCGGCGCAGCATGCCAGCCAAGTGGTTCCAAAAAGCCATGACCGCGTCCCTGGCTTCAACTTACTCTTCTAGCCTATCTTTCTCCACTTGTCAAGAGACACCCTGTCCACCTCGGTCGATCACCGGAGGCTAACGACGTCACGCGACCCCCAGTCTTACGCCTATGGGGTGGCCGGGATTCCCCGCCCTTCCAGATAACTGCCGTGTTGGATGACGTCTCGTGGCAATCTCGGCGAAAACTCCCGCAGACACTGACTCAGGTGTGAAGCTTCCGCAGGGTCCAGCGCGTAGAAGGAGACCGTATCTGCACCCAGAATGACGTTGTGTCGGATCGTCCACTGACCGACCCGGACCCATTCCGCAGGCAGACCGCCCACCTCCCCTGCATACCAATAATCATAGAGGATCGCAATTCGCGCCCCGGCTTGTTTGGAGAGGCCGGCGATGTTCCTGGTGTGATAGTTATGCTCGCGTTTCAGCGAAGTTACATCGCGGTTGGCCAATCCCCAAAGATCAAGGCAATGGATATCCGCCATAAAGTTGACTGCGCCGACGTCATTCAGCGCGACGGTTGAGCCCTGGTAATACTGACGGGCGAAAGACCCCATTTGATACTGTTGTTCAAAGATGTTGGTGGTGCACTGTGGGAGAAGCCAGAGCAGCCGCGAGCCTTTCACCGCCAAAGGGAAGAAGAGCAGAAGCGCCAGCGCACCGCCGGCAAGGTATTTGGGAACCAGCTCCCGGCTGAAGGAGGTCCAAGCCGGCAGGTCAGGAAGTACGATAGGGAGTTGCGAGGCCAGGAAGAGCGCGCCCAGGGCGAAGAGATAGGCATCGTAACGGAACAGCGGACCGACCTGCATAAATTCCACGTGGGGAAATGCCGTCACGAGCAAAATCGCGCCCATGACCTGGCGGCTATCAAAAACCCCCCGTCCCTTGCCACAGCCCAAGACATAAAAGAGGAGAACCGCAATCAAAAGCACGAAAACGTGCAAGCCCTGGTAAAGATTGACAAAGGCGTTGATCGCCAGGGAGAGGAATAAGCCACTCACGGAGGTCAGGTCCGGCATCACGCCCTTCAAAAGAACGGAACTTGGAAACCAGAACCAGCCGTGCGACACCGAGATGGTCCCATAAATGACCACGGGAAGGAATCCGCAAACCCCGAAGGCGAGGGCGTAAAACCACCGCTTGCAGAGAAGAAGGAGGCCGCAGATGGCAAGCACCAGGAACATCCCTTCGAAGCGCACGGCGGTAACCAGCGGCGCCAGCACGAGAAGCAGGGTCGAGTCGCGAAAGGCGGAAGTCGGCGCTTCACCGGAAAGCACCCTGGCCGCAAGAAAAACCGCAAGCATCGCAAGCACCGACTGAAGGTTTTGTTCCGTGCCTGCGAGGATCAGGGTGGGAAGCGGGATCAAAAAGACAATGGCCAGAAGCGCTGCGAACTTCAGCGCCGCCGACACCTTGTACCAGGTAAGGATGGCATGGGCTACCCACAAAACAAGAACCGCGAAGAGCAGGTTCCAGAGCAGAGGCGCAATCTGGCTTACTCCGAACAGGTAATACGTGAGACTCAAAAGGAGTGTCCACAAGATTGACGAGGAAGAAGAGGTGAATCCGTATCGAGTGACGCCCCAGACGCCATAGTGGGAGAAATTCCTGGCCATGGCCATGTGAATGTAAGCGTCATCAAGCGCATAAACCAGATGCCCCTGGTTCTGGGTTAGGGAAATGGCCAGGACCAGCCAAACGAGGAGAGAGAGAATTAGGACCGACGCGTAAAGCGGCCAGTGTTGCAGCAGAGTTTTTTTCAATCACCACTCCTCTTTCCAGCTTCCGGTTTTGGGTTTCCGGAATCCCCCTCGAGGTCAGCAAGCAACCTCCGAACGTCATTCTCGATCAAGTCCCGCACATCCCGAAAATGGTCCGAGTCCAAGCCGTAAGGGTCGGGAATGTTCCACTGAATCAACCGCCCTTTGAAATCCGCCGGGACAGGACATGTCACCCCGTACCCCATCTCCACCACAACGTCCATCTCGGAAATCGGCACGTCCTGCAGTCCCTTCGACGAGTACCCCTCAAGCGTGATCCCTTTCTCACGCAGGACTTCATGTGTGCCCTGGCTAATCACACCGAGCGGGTTCGATCCGGCGCTGAAAGCCCGAACTTTTCCCGCCCCGAGATGATTGGCCAGCGCCTCCGCCATCGGGCTGCGGCACGAGTTGCCATAACAAACGAAAAGAACCTTGAGCATTGTCTGATCGAATCATTTCTCCATTGAGTCATTTAAAAAACCACTCATGTAACCAAGAGCTAAGCAAAGGGCCTGTTGCAATCGTTCAATGATCCAATGGGTCAATGAATCAATGACCCGATGGATCAATGGATCAATGACCCAATGGATCAATGATTGAATGATTCACTGACTCAGTTTCTTCCGGAAGTACCGATGGACCGTCTCGTCCTCAGTCAGTTCAGGATGGAACGTGGCGGCAAGGATGTTGTGCTGCTCAACCAGCACCGGCAGGCCATCGCAGCGCCCCAGCACCCGCACCCCTTCCCCCACCCGGCGGATGATGGGCGCCCGGATAAAGACCATCTCCAGCGGGCGGGGCGAGAGTTCGGGACATTCACCTTGGCGCACGGAACTGTCAACCTGCCTGCCGTAAGCGTTGCGTTCGATGGCGATGTCCAGAAGGCCCAAGCGCTCCTGGGAGGGATTCAAGACTTCCTTCGCCAGCAGAATGGCGCCGGCGCACGTCCCGAACACAGGCTTACCAGCCGTGACGAATTCCTTGATGGCCTCGCCCATGCCTTCGTTCGAGAAAAACTTCAGCATGGTGGTGCTCTCGCCGCCCGGCATGATCAAGCCGCCAACCTCCGCTAGCTCCGAAGCGTGTTTCACCAGCTTATAAGGCGCCCCTAGGCGCTCCAGCATCTTGGCATGCATTGCAAAATCGCCTTGGATGGCGAGTACCCCGATGGGTTTGTGTCCGTTGTCCATTGTCAGTGGTCCGTGGTCCGTTGTCTGTTCCTGCAGCCCTCTCCGGTTGAGAGAGGGGGTAGCCCTCTCCCCCTTGGGGGAGAGGGTGGCCCGCCGCCGGCGTTTTTTCAGCCCGGGCGGGC
>JBAVYG010000246.1:0-3429 GCA_049698675.1 Terriglobia bacterium | reverse complement strand
GAGGGCTCGCAATTGCGTTGAATCAGAGGCCCCACATTGCTATACTGCCACGCAGATTTTTGAAATGGGAGGTGTCCGATGGGCAAGGTTTACCGTACTGTGCTCGGAGTGAGCTGGGGACTGGGCGTGATTTGCTTGGTGGCCACTCTCGTGTTGAAGCTGCTGCCGAGTCTGGAGAAGACCTTAGGAGTTACAACCCGCGGCGGCATAATACTGGCGGCGGTTCTCTTCTTGTGCGCTTTAGCAAGCGGCGAGGCGGGAAGAACGCCGTCCTCTTCCTGACCAGATCGCCGCCCCCGGAACAAAGCAGGTGCAGTTCCGCCTCATGCACCTAGTCGAAGAAGGCCAGAAGCTCTCTTCTGCGGCAGACCATAGCTCTGTTCGGCCTTGGGGGAAGGCGTCCCGCGTGTCAGTCGAAGTGGGGGTAGCGATGTGCTGCTTCCCCAGACCGTTTTATACTACATTCTGTGAGTGGACCGCCACAGGGGGACGGGAGCATTTCCGGAATAGCCACCGAGTATCCTAAGGTGTGATCGGCAGCATGGCAGGCGGCGGCTCAGTCGGGCGGAAGGGGTGAGGGTCAATATCCAGGAGTAGGGTGATGAGTTCAAAGGCTTGCTGTTTCATTGACTTTCTTTTACCCCTAAGGTAATTTCATGGACGGGACAAGTAGCTCCGCGCAGCTTATGACTTCTGAGCCCAGTGTTGTGGAAGTGACCCTTGAGAGTGATCTCAAGAACCTTGAGGTGGCTGAAGAAATCGCGCAAAGAGTCGCCGAAACTGCAGGATTTAGCGAGGAGTCCGCGCACCAAATTGAAATGGCCTTGCACGAATCGATGATCAATGCCATCTGGCATGGAAATAAGAACGACGCGAGTAAGAGCGTATGGCTGCGCTTTGAGATTTATAAAGACCGGCTTGAGATTCGCGTTCGCGACCAGGGTAACGGTTTCAATATCGCCGAAGTTGCCGATCCTTGCTCTGCCGAAAACCTTTTGAAGGTTTCCGGTCGAGGGATATTCTTGATCCGTACTTTTATGGACGAATTCCGCGTGAAGCACCTTCCAGGCTCGGGAACCGAGGTTACTTTGGTAAAGCGAATTCATCCGCCGCACCAACCTACACAAGGAGGAACCGACCGTGAGCATGAAAGCCACAATTCGACAAGTTGATTCGGTGATAGTCGTTGACATTAGCGGCAGAATCACCCTAGGAGAAGGCTGCGCGCAATTGCGCGAGCTTGTCCGAGACCAGTTGGCCAAGGGGAATAAGAGGGTTTTGATTAACCTTGCGGATGTCACCTATATCGACAGTTCCGGCATCGGTGAACTGGTCAGCGCCTACACGGCGGTTTCAAACCAGGGGGGGCAGTTGAAGCTCCTGAACCTCACCAAAAAGGTTCACGACCTTCTGCAGATTACCAAGCTTTACACCGTTTTCGACATCCACGATGACGAAGCCAAGGGCATCGGCAGTTTCGAAAAGTCTTAGGGGTCTATGAGGCGGGGCGGGGAATCTTCAGCTTCACTTGGCCGCCCCCCGTGTCGTTCCGCCCGGCGCCGGAGTTCGCTATCTCCGGCCCTGTGCCTTTAACATTACGCTCGAAACTCCGGCCTCACGATGTCCTAGGAGATGGGTTCCCGCCCGGTCACACGGGCAGGGAACTTCCCCCCAACCGACAGATCCGCGTGAGCTGAGAGGTGGCGCAAACCCCAGGGCGGGTCGTCGCGCGCGAGTCTTTCCTGCCTGCAACAATTCTGTAACAACCGATGCTGGTTATTTTACAACTTCACAGCCCCCGTAGTATCCACAGTGCCCACGGGGAGCTGCCCCGACATGTGGGGGCTGGAGGCGAGGCAGGTCCTCCCAAGGCCGCCGCGGCGGAGCAGAATCGCTGAGTGCGCAAGGTGTTTACACACTCGGGCGTTTGATGTCGAATTTTTCCAGGCGATATTGGAGCGTGCGGAAGGTCATGCCCAGCAGTTGGGCGGCGCGGGTGATGTTCCAGTTCGAGCGCTGGAGTGCCTCCAGGATCTTGGCCTTCTCGTGTTCTTCCCAGGAGCCCTCGGGGATGATTGGAGGGAATGCTTCGTCGGCAGGTTGGGCCGGGGCGGCAGCCATAGCCGGGGCACGTTGAAGGACTTCCGGTGGAAGGTCCCGAAGTTCGACACCTTCTGTCTCCCCGAGCACCACGGCGCGCTCCATGGCCCATTCAAGCTGTCGAATGTTTCCCGGCCAGGAGTAATTCCTTAGTGCCTGAATCGCTTCCGGCGAGATCGTTTCCACCCTGCGCCCGGAGACGAAGGCTGCCTTCCTCATAAAATGAAAAGCCAGCGTATCGATGTCTGCCCCACGCTCCCGCAGGGGTGGACAGTGGATGGGGATGACGTTCAATCGGTAGTAGAGGTCCTCGCGAAACCTGCCTTCTTTGACGCCTTGTTCGAGGTTCTTGTTTGTGGCCGCGATGATGCGCACATCCGTTTTGATGGCTTCGGTGCCGCCCACGCGCATGAACTCATGTTCCTGAAGCACGCGAAGTATGTTGGTCTGCATGCCCAGGCTGGTGTCTCCGATTTCGTCCAAGAACAAAGTGGATTGGTGAGCTCTTTCGAACAAGCCTTTTTTTTGCTGATGGGCGTCCGTGAAGGAGCCTTTCTCGTGGCCGAAGAGTTCGCTTCCCAAAAGGGTTTCGGTGAGTGCGGCGCAGTTGATGGCCAGGAATGGGCGTTCGGCCCGCGGGCTGTTGCGGTGAATCTCGCGTGCCACCAGTTCCTTGCCCGTACCGCTCTCCCCGAGGATCAGGACCGTGTGAGCCGTGGGAGCGACCTTCAGAATCATGCGCATCATGGCCTTAGTCGCCGGTGAGTCACCCAGGATGGTGCGCTTGAGTGTCGCCTGGCGTTCGAAAACCTCGTCCACCACGCTCAGCAGTTCCGCCCGGTCAACGGGTTTCTCGAGATACTGGTAAACGCCCCGGCGGGTTGCTTCCACCGCCGACTGGATGGAAGGGTAACCGGTGATGAGGATTACGGCGACGGTCGGGTCCTCTGCCACGATCTCACTCAGCAATTGAATTCCCGTCATGCCGGTGAGGTTCAAATCGGTAAGGACCAGATCGAAGCGGTGATGATTGAGCAAGCGGAGAGCCGCTTCGCCGCTGGGAGCGGTGTCGGTGGTGTAGCCCTCATCCTGCAGGATGTCGCTATAGATTTCGCGTTGCCGCTGCTCGTCATCGACTACCAGGATACTTCCGGAAGGCATCGTGGATTGTCCTCACGCGGCGGGGGAGGCAGCGAGTGCTGCGTGCTCGGGCCGCGCGGGTTGAGGAAATGGAAGCTGGACCACGAGGTCTGTGCCGGGCGTATTGCCGTTGTCGACGAAGACCCGCCCCGCGTGATCCTCAATGATTTTCTTGGCGATGGCCAGCCC
>JBAVYG010000245.1:0-5242 GCA_049698675.1 Terriglobia bacterium | reverse complement strand
ATTCCGGTCAGCTCGCCGATTGCCTGGGCTGCCGCCAGGCTCCGACGACACTTCTCCAGAGCCCATGGGCGATCCTCGATCACAACGACCTCGGTGACGGCCAAGTCCTGCGCGAGCAAAAAGAAGTCAAGGCTGCTGCCATACTTCTCGGGTAATCCGGCGATCAAAAGGCGCCGTGGCGGGCGCAGACTTGCCAGCCATCGAGCTAAGACCAGGCGCTTGGCATAGTACTCGTAGGCGGTCCCTATGCCTTCACCTTCAGCCAGTGCGAGGGGATAAAGCGAGTTTATGGAGCGGAGTGGAAGCATGGTAACCGCCTGTCGGCCCGCATTGAGAGCCGGGCATCTCGGCCCGTAGCTTGATGCTGCACGGCCTTGCGGAGAAGAATGATTCTGCAAGACACGCGCAAGGGCTCACCCTTCGTCAGCTTGCTGATAGCTCATGACGGGCCGATAGACGCAGCCGCAGCGGCGGCCCTGGGGACAGTCTGGCAAGGGCAGAATTGGAGCCTGGTCAGGATGGTAAACCTGGCCAGCGTACAGCTTCCGTGCCGCATCGCAACAATTTGGCGCCGGCTGAACCACCACGCCCACGATGGAACCCTTGGCCTTCATGCCCAAGCGGTAGGCCGCCAAGGTTTTCACAGCGTAGTCCGGTTCCTTCTCCAGGTGGTGCTGGAATCTGTTCAACCAATCGAACGCCATGGATTTCCCTCGGTAACCTTAGGGGTCGTCACGTCAATGGAACGGTTATTACGTGACGTCGCCCTACTCCTCGGTGCTCTGGCGAGCCGTCGCCGGCCTGGGCGTCGGTCGGCGCGGATCACCGACGGAGACCTGCTGGCGCCTGATCCCAGGACGCAAGACCTTAGCGCCCACCCGCGCCAGCGTCCCGATGTCGTGCAACATGTTAGTGTAAGATGCGTTGGCCAGCGGGCAATGACATTCCTTCGCCGCGATACTCCGGCGCACTTCTTGGATCTTCTCGCCAAACCAGATTTCCTTGAAGTCATAGTTGTGATCGCGCAGATTGCCCAGGTTATCGGCGCGCACACAACAGGGCCAGACCGTGCCGTCAGCATAGATGTGGGCGCTCACCCAGCCGGCGTAGCAAGCGATCACTTGGTCCTGCTCGTCCAAGATGCGCTTGACCAGCTTGTAGTACTCAACCCGGAGAGCCTCCGTGATTCTGGCCACGCCCGTGAAACGCTTGCTCTCCACATAGGCGATCAGGCGATCTATGGCCTTTGCGTAGCTCTCAGGGCTTGGCGTTATGGGCAACCCTACCGTGTCAAGCTCCACCCGAGGTTCCGCAATCTCGGTGATGAACTGGTCGGCCCCCGCTTGGTCGGCGTAGGCGATGATTTCGTCCAGGTGGCCGACATTGAAGACCGACACCACCGAGTGGATTCCTACCGTCAGGTTGGTCAGCCGGCTGCGCAAGGACAGCAGTTGCTCCAGGCGCTGCTCGAATTTCTTGAAGTTGCCCGCGACGCCATGAATGAAGTCATGCTTCTCCCCCACTCCGTCCAGCGATAGGTTGATAATCACCTGGCTTTTGGGACATGAACGGGCAATGCGCTCTACTCTCTCAGGGATGGTGGGCAGGATTCCGTTGGTCGGGATGTTGATGACACCTGGCCGACAATGTTCGTACACCAACTGGGCGAACTCCACCACGTGCGGGTACATCAACGGTTCCCCACCGCTGATCGTGAACCAGTACGGGGTTTGGCCCAGGGAGGCCAACACCTTATCCCATTCGTCCAGGGTCAGTTCCTGCTCGCGTTTCATCCAGATATTGCAGGTGAGGCAACGCGAATTGCACTTAGGGGAAGGGGAGAGGGTCAGGTTGAGCGGCAGCATCCGCGGCCAACCAAGCCGGCGGTAGAGCTTGAACAGCGGAACGCGCAGCAAAACGCCAGCCATTGAATCCATGTCGCCGCTATGTCCTTGCTTTGAGATCTTTCGTGGTCTTCGCGATTTCCCAGACGGGCTGGTGAGGTCGTTTCTTGTAGTCGCGTCTGCCGAGCAACCTCCCGTACACTTCGAGCGCCGCCACGCTCCATGTCCAGAGAAAAGGTCGGGGTCGCCAATCAAGCTTAGGCAATAAGATCCGCAGTATCTTCCAGCCGCTCATGGTGCTTACGGTATAGCCGAGCGTACGGCGCACCGCCAGATGTCCGGCAAAAATGCGCCGGCGCTGGCGTAGAAAATCGGCGACCGTGAGTGGGCCCTTGTTGTAGACGATGGCCGTCGGTACGTAGCGTACCTCATATCCCTGACCGCGAATGACCGGCTCGATGCTGGCTTCGTCCACGGACGTGTGGTGAGGAATACGCTCGAAGATGTTGCGGAATGCGATCATCTCCCCGGCCTTGAAGCTGCGCAGGTTGACCTCGTGGTGCAACTCCCATAGCAGATGTGCGGCAAACCCCATAAAGGTCCCCGGGTCGTTGACGGGCACCGGGCGGCCAGTAGTCATTCCCACCGCAGGGTCGGCGAAAGGGGCGACCAGTTCTTCAATGGCGTCCTTTGTGGGCAGCAGATCAGCGCTGCAAAGCACTACGATCTTCTCCCGCACTTGCGTCAGAAAGCTGTTGGTTGCCGAGGCCTTACCCTCGCGCAACGGCTGCACCATTAGGCGAATTCGCGGGTCCCGCCTTGCCCAATCGTGCACGATAGATTCGGTGCGGTCAGTACAGCCACTGGCTACCACCACAATCTCCGTAAGCGTTACCCTTGCGCCTCGTTGCGACACCACGGCCTCGAGCATGGGGCCGATGTTGGCTTCCTCGTTATAGGCCATAATCCCGATCGAGCATGCGATGGACATGGGATGATCCTGCTTCATTATAGCAATTTCGAATCATGGCGTGCCGACCCATCACGGAATGCCGCCCAGCACACCCTTTCGGCGCGACGAGGAGTTGTGCCCGGTCGAAACCAACCTGCGATTGCCGGAGTCGTCCCACACCGGACCGCGGCTGTGCGGAGTGGGCGAATCCCAACTCCGCCAGATGGCCGGCACGTTGAAGAAGAGGTTCCAGGCGCCCCCCAGCGTCACCCCGGCGGCGGAGGCCAAGGGAAGGGGCACTCCCCACCAATTCAGCAAGAGCGTCAGCGAGGCATTAAGCGCCATTCCAGTGGTGCAGACCTTCCCGTAATGGAGCAGCCGGCTGAGGATTCCGGCTCGAGGTTCCGCGCTGGGGGCTTGCGAAGTACGAAAAGTGAAAAGCCAGTTCCAGAAGAAGTTGTTCATCAGGGCGAGCAGGATGGCGACCGCCAATGCCCACTCGACCGGCCAGGCGCGCCGCTCGGCCAGAAACGCCAATACACCGACGTTCACGACCGCGCCGGTGAAGCCCACCGCGGCGTAACGGATCCAGCTCCGCAGTTGACCGGTGGAGCGGGCCAACCGCGCCAGATGCGCCAGGTATTGCGCAGACTCTCGCATGCCAAGCTTGGAGCTTCCCAGGCTCCGGGCCTGGAACACGAAGGGGACTTCCACCAGTTCGCGGTAATGAGCCTTGCCCAGGACCTCGAGCAGGATCTTATAACCCGTGGGTTCAAGCCGGGGTCCCTGGAGCGTCCGGGCGCGGACCAGAAACATTCCGGACATGGGGTCGCTGAGGTCGGCCAGCGTCCGGGGAAGCACGCACGCCGCCAAGCGCCTCGCCATCCATGAGGTTAGCCGCCGCGTCCGGCGCCAGTCTGCGGCTGAGCCTCCGCCCGGACCGGAACGGGTGGCAATCGCCACATCCACGTTCGGGTCCCGAAGTGCCCTCGCGAGCCGGGTCAGAACTTCGGGCGGATGTTGGAGGTCAGCATCCATCACGCCCAGCACGTCTCCCCTGGCAATGCTCCAACCGTCTACAACCGCGGTCGCCAGACCTTGTCGTCCCGGCCGCCGTAAAACTCGCACGGGATTCTCGTTTGCCAGGGCTTCAGCCAGGTCCGCGGTGCCGTCCGGACTCGAGTCGTCCACCACAATTAATTCGTGGTCTTCCCCGGCCTTCCGCAAGGCTTCGGAGGCCCGGCGCAGGACTTCCTGAATGCTCCGGGCTTCGTTGTAAGTGGGAAGCACGATCGAGATCATGGTCGGCAAAGTTTAGCACACGAACTGCCAAAATCCATTCAGAAGCGCGCTCGAGCGGGGACAATCAGGTGCTTTGGATCAATTCCTCTCCCCTCCCCACTGTCTGAGAAGCTGTGAGATAATTCCCAGGGGGGCGGTTTTGTGCGGCCCAATTTATTCAGTATTCGTTAGCGACATACGACCGTATTCGATTATTTCGTATCGCGGCATGGCCGCAACCAAAAGCAGATTCTTCGCTACGCTGCGCTACGCTCCGCTCAGAATGACATGTCATCCTAAGCGAAGGATCTGTTTTTGTTCGCGCCGCGCGATGAAGTTGGCCAATAGTGCGGCAGCTTCCGAATCGCAAGGGAAGGCGCTGTGATCGCAAGTCAAGGTGGTCGAGTGCATAATCGCCAGGGGTGGAGAATCGAAATGAACATTTCGGTTTGATGCACACAGCCTTGAGGAGTTGCGCGCGCTCTGCAAGTGGTGTCATGCTGATCCCGCCCTGCGGGAGAAGCATCCCAGCAGTTTGTGGCTGGTGCTAAGCGCAAGAAACAACTGCAGTCCCGCTCCAGGAGGATGGCCCGCCGGAAAGCAGGGCGGGCTCAGGATAACAGACGGCTCCAGCTCGAGTCGGGGTTAAAGCACATGGCACGTAGCCGTAAGTACAGAAACTCAGGCGCAATTCCCAAAACGGCTGGCCCACCTGGCACGACAGAGGTGCTGTCCTCGAAAGGGACTTTTTCGATAGCCGAGGCATTGGTGTGGATTACATTGGCGGTTCTTTGTGCTTTTTCACTCGTCACCCTCTGCTTTCCAATGGCCCGAGCTTTCTATCGTTTTGAGTTCAACTGCAACGAAGGGTGGAACGTTTACAATACCCAGGCCGCCATGCAGCATCTGCCCTTGTACTATCCGAAGCATGGCTGGACCACGGTCAATTATCCATTTCTTTCATTTTGCATCGTTGGATATGTGTCGCGTTTCATCGGGGATTACCTATTAACGGGTCGATTGCTTTCTCTCGTCGCGCTTCTCGTCTCGTGCGTTCTGGTAGGGCTCATTGTAAAGAAGCTGACCGGCGGGCGGGGGCCTGCGGTTTTTGCAGGCGCGTTCTGTCTCGGCCTCATTTGCGCCCGAATGCCAACCTACGTGGGGA
>JBAVYG010000244.1:0-1993 GCA_049698675.1 Terriglobia bacterium | reverse complement strand
CTTACTTCACGGAACGACTCGACCCGGCGATGACCCGTCAAGCCGTGGTCACCGCCGTTCATCAGGCCAAGCGCCATAAAGCCTTCGAGGATTGCCGCTTCCTTGGGTTGGCGCTGGACGGGACCGGTGCCGGGCGATCCCAGGAAAAGGGTTGTGATTTCTGTCGCCCGGTGCGGAACCAGAAAAAAGAGATCTGCTGCTACCATCATAAGCTGGTCATGCTGAGTGTGGTGGGAACCGGCCTGACCCTACCCGTGGACGTGGAACCCTACGGTCCTGGGGACAGCGAGTACCGTGCGGGCCGACGGCTTCTCCGCCGCGCCCTCGGCAACTTGGGTCCACGTTTTGCCGATTATGTCGTCGCCGATGGGGAATATGCCACCGCCCCCTTTCTGCACGACGTGGGTGACCTGGGACTCTCGGTGGTCGCTCGGCTGAAGAACAACCTCCCCGAACTGTTCGCCGCCGCCCAGAAAAGGTTTCTCCACCAAGCTCCTCATCAAGTCTTCGATCACGGTAAGGACCGGGTGGAGATCTGGGATGCCGACGACTTCGACCCTTGGGAAACGCTACGTTGGGAAACCGTGCGGGTGGTTCGCTACCGCCAGCACCATCCCGACGGCACGCTCTGCGAGGCTTACTGGCTCACCGACTCCCCTCGCCACCGCGTCAGCAGCCGGGCCATCTTCCGCATGGCCAAGAGCCGCTGGGAAATTGAAAACCAGGGCTTCAATGACGCCAAGAACCGTTACGGCTTCGAACACATCTGCCACCACGAGCGCAACAGCCTGTTGCTGGTCTGGCTGCTGACCTGCCTGGCCATGACCATCGAACGGCTCTACCGAGTCCGCTACCTCCACCGCGGTACCCATCCCGTCCTTCCCGCTATCGTCTCCTGGCAACTCCTCTGGCTTAACTCGTCCCGACCGGTCCCCACCGACACCAGTTAGACGTTCCTCGCCCGCCGCTTGGCCCCCTAACAATTTCGTCCTCTGTGGGCACCTCCGCTCACCCGGCGAAGTGCTCTCGAAAATGGCTCTTTCCTCGCACTGCCCCGCTTGAAGCGTCCAAATCGCACCGTTTCTGCCTCCTGTGCGCATCGGGCTCCAAACTTCCCGAAGTCGCTGCCGCGCGATCAAGAGTTTCGGAATGAGAGATGGACTACCGCCAGCTGAGGCCTAGAGTCTAGCCTTCTGCAGGGTTGTTGCGGAACTTTCCCTCAACCTTCCTATTTTCGCATTCGCAAAAAGGGCTTGTTTTTCGTCGTTTCTTATGGTATATTTACCATGAGATGATCAACCAAGATGAACCCCGAGGCCCTCAGGCCTCCCGTCTCCGCCAACGCAAGTTTGAACTGGTGCGCCGTTTTCAGCTTCCTGCTGATCTGCTACCCGGATCACTTTCTCTCTCCCATCTCCGTTGCGGCAAGCCCACCTGCCACTGTGCCAAGGACAAACAGGGACATCCCGTTTGGTCCTTCACTTTTATGGTCCGAGGTAAAAAGCACGTCCAGCACATTCCTAGCGATTGGGTCGAGGACGTCCGCCGCCGGGTGGAAGCGGGACGGGAATTTCAGGACGCGGTGCGGGAAGTCTTCACCGCCAACGCCCAGTTACTGGTGCTGGCTCGCCAGCAAAGGCGCCCCCAGCGGTGAAGGGGCCGACGCCACGACGCCTGAACAACTATGTCTCGAAGTGTCTGCGCCTGAAGACTTACTTACAGTCCCCCGGCGATGGCCGCGCGGCGGGGCGCATTCCGGCCAGCACTCTGCTGTGGGCTTTGTTCATGGGGGCGCTCCTGCGTCGTGGCACCTTTGCAGGCATCGAAGCCTTGGTGGGTTCACGGGCACGCGCCCTGGGAGTATCTCGCCGTTTCGGGGATGATGCCCTGGCTTACTTCACGGAACGACTCGACCCGGCGATGACCCGTCAAGCCGTGGTCACCGCCGTTCATCAGGCCAAGCGCCATAAAGCCTTCGAGGATTGCCGCTTCC
>JBAVYG010000243.1:0-5210 GCA_049698675.1 Terriglobia bacterium | reverse complement strand
GATTGACTCGATCGAAGAACTTCTCCAAGTCGAGATCCACGCACCAGCCGTGGCCTTCGGCGATATACTGCTGCGCCTGTACCACCGCCTGATGAGCCGACCGTCCCGGCCGGAACCCGTAGCTATGATCGGAAAACGTCCGGTCCCACCGCCTCTGCAGAACCTGCATCACCGCCTGCTGGATGAATCGACCCAGCACCGTCGGGATGCCAAGCTTTCGCACCCCTCCGTCCGGCTTGGGGATTTCCACCCGCCTTACCGGTTTCGGCTCGTAGGTCCCGCTCAACAGTTGTTCCCGGATGGCTGGCCAGTGCCGCTTCAGATAGTCCGAGAGCGTCACGACCGTCATGCCGTCGACGCCCGAACTACCCTTATTGGCCTTCACCTGCCGCAATGCCTCCCTCAGGTTTTCTCGCTCACATACCTCCTCCATTAATCGGTCGGTTTTAGCTGGGCTTTCGAGTCCACTTGTCGCCCCCGACGATTCAGTCTCTTCCCCTGCGACACCTCGGGCTGCACCCGTCAGCGCAGATGAGAAGTCCAGTTCCATCTGGATATTCTGCTGCTGGTCGTCGGTGAGACTCATGGCCTACTCACCGCTCTTTCTCGTTCGGGCCTTCTCCGTAGCCGGATACTATGCCCGATGCTGACTTCTGCTCCGCGGTCAGGTTGCCTTTCGGCAGCCTCAGTCGTTTTCGCGACAAGAAGCAGATCTCCTGGGGTAAGCTCAGCCGCCTTCCGTGCACAATCGCCGGATCTACGCTTCGCACCTTGATGGAAATGGACTTCGCGGTAAGTTGCCCGCTCGTCCGATGCTGGCGCCTTATATCCGGTTCTTGTCCATCGACTCGCACGTTTGATCCATGCTGCCTTCGGACCCCACCTCGCGGCGGTAGCCCTTGCATCATCACTAGGCCTTCACCTCCATCAGGTTGGCCAGAGGACTTTCACCTCTAAGCTGCTGAGCATGCCCAGCACACAACGAAGCCGCCCGTGCGGCGGACGCTGCGCGTGCGTGTTGCCCACAGGACTGCCCTAATCAAGCTATTGTCGGGTCATAAGGAGGTTCCCTATGACCCGTTTACGCAAAATGATGCTCGAAGAATTCGAGCGTCGAAACTACTCTCCGAGAACCATCGAGTGTTATATCCCTGCGGTGAAAGAGTTTGCCCGTTACTTCCATCGCCCTCCGGACCAGTTGGGTCCCCAGCACATCCGCGAGTACCAAGCCTATTTGTTCCGCCAGCGAAAGCTGGCTCCGAGCAGCGTTACCCAACGGCTGGCCGCGCTGCGCTTCTTGTTCATTAAGACTTTGAAGCGGCCCTGGAGCGTAGCGGAAACGCCCTATCCCAAGAAAGTGCAGCGCCTGCCCACGGTGCTGAGCCAGGAGGAAGTCTCCCAGCTCATCAACGCCGCCCCCACTCCCTTCTACCGCATCTTGTTGATGACCCTCTACGCAACCGGAGCGCGCCGCAACGAACTGGCACGCTTGAAGGTTAGCGACATCGATAGTCAAAGGATGGTCGTCCACATCCAGGGCGGCAAGGGTCGTAGGGATCGGGACGTGATGCTCAGTCCCGTCCTGCTGGAAGCTTTGCGCGAGTACTGGCGCGGACTGAAGCCCAAGACCTGGCTCTTCCCCGGTAATCGTTCGCATACCGCCCCCCATCCGATTACGTCCAAGGTGATCTGGCACGCCTGTCACCAGGCTGCCTTACGCGCGGGTCTCCACAAACGCGTACACCCGCACACCCTGAGGCACTATTCCGAGTCCCGGACTATTACCAGGTAAATTGGTTTCCCGCCCTGTTTTTCGGCTCGTGATCCACATTGGATCGGCATAGTTTGGCTCCTGTGATCAATCCTCAAAAAGGAAAGGAGCCAACTATGAAGTATATCGTCGACGATAAGGTCGTTCTCTCGCGGCCATTGGAGGGTCCGCTGTCAGCGAACGTTGCTGGGTTCGCGAAGTGGGCACGGGATGAGGGTTACGCGTCCCCTTCCCGATGGCGGAAGGTCTTCCTCGCTGCGGGTTTCAGCCGCTGGTTGGGACAGCAGGCAGTCAGCGTAGGCCGCATCTCCTCAGAGCATGTTGCTCGCTATCTGCGATCTCACGTGGGCCCCATGCAGATCCGGCGAGGTGATGCCGCTACATTGAGACAGTTTATTGACTTGCTACGCCGTCAGGGCGTGGTTCCTCCGGAGAAGATCCTACCCTGCCGGCTAACCCCGGTTGAGCGGGCCGCGGACGCGTTCGCGCGGTACTTGCGCAACGAGCGCGCGCTGGCGGAAGCAGCCGTCGTCAACTACGTACCCTTCGTCCGCCGGTTCCTCGCCGATCGGTTCGGCGATCGACCGGTACGATTGTCACGCCTGTGTGCTGACGACGTCGTGGGATTTGTCCAGCGCCAGGCCCCACGCCTGCATTTGAAGCGCGCGAAACTCCTGACCACCGCGCTGCGGTCCTTCTTGCGGTATGCACGCTATCGCGGGGGCATCACCTGTGACTTAGCCGCCGCTGTGCCCACGGTCGCCAACTGGTCGATGGCCTCGATCCCGCGCGCCATTCCGGCCGAGGCTGTGCGCCGACTTTTGGCTTCCATCAGTCAGCGTACCGCGACGGGTCGCCGTGACTACGCCATTCTGCTGGTGCTCGCACGGCTGGGATTACGAGCGGGTGAAGTGGTACGACTCGAACTGGAGGACATTGACTGGAACGCCGGATCGCTGAGCGTTCAGGGAAAAGGCGATCAACGCTGTGCCCTCCCATTGCCCGCAGAGGTCGGCGCTGCGATCGCCGCCTACCTGCGCTATGGACGACCGCCGAGCAGCAGTCGTCGCGTCTTTTTACGGGCCAAGGCGCCCATCCGCGGCTTGCTGGGTGCGCAGGCGATCAGCTCGCTCGTTCGGCATAACCTCATACGAGCCGACATCCAGGCACCCACCCACGGCGCACATCAATTTCGCCATGCGCTAGCCACGGAGATGTTGGGCCACGGCGCCTCGCTGACCGAAATCGGCGAGGTCTTGCGGCACCGCAACCCCCAGACCACCATGATCTACGCCAAGGTTGATCTCAAGTCTTTGCGCACGCTGGCCCTGCCGTGGCCGGGAGGTGTGCGATGACCACGCTTCGTGAGGCCGTAAGGGAATACCTGACCCTGCGCCGCAGCTTGGGATTCAAACTGCACGAGACCGGCAAGCTGTTGCCCGCCTTCGTCAGATTTCTGGAAGAGCACCGCACCACCTACATCACGACCCGGTTGGCGCTCGCCTGGGCCCAGCAACCCTCGACCGTGCAACCGGCGGAGTGGGCCCACCGCCTGAGTGTCGTGCGCACCTTCGCACGCCATCGGAGTGCCACCGATCCGCGCACGCAGATTCCGCCGCCAGGTCTGTTACCCTTCCAACCGAAGCGAGCGCGACCTTATCTGTACTCCGAAGAAGAGATCCGCCGCTTGCTGCACGCCGCCCTCAAGCTGCCCTATCGCTGTGAGCGCGGTAAGCTGCGGCCATGGGTCTATTACTGTCTCTTCGGACTGCTGTACGTTTCCGGTCTACGCCTGGGTGAAGCACGCAACCTCGAGCTGCAGGATGTCGATCTGAAGGCGGGGGTGTTGACGATCCGGGGTGCCAAGTTCGGTAAGACTCGTCTGGTGCCTTTGCACGCTTCGACCTGCGCGGTGCTGGCGGACTATCTCGCCCGCCGTCAGCGCCGTTGGGCGGGACGAGCCGTGTCCTCCTATTTGTTTGTCTCCCGCTGGGGCAATCGGCTGGATGGCGGAGAGATTCATCGAACGTTCTATGCCTTGTCGCGGCAGGTCGGTCTGCGGGGCCCCTTCGACAGTCATGGCCCGCGTCTGCACGATATGCGGCATCGCTTTGCGACGAACACCCTCGTGCAGTGGTACCGGTCCGGTCAGGATCCAGAGCGCCGCCTGCCCCTGTTGTCCGCCTACCTCGGTCATGTCCACGTCAGCGATACGTTTTGGTACCTCAGCGCATGTTCGGAACTGATGCGCGAGGCGATGTCCCGCTTGGAGCGATGCTGGGAGGGACAGCCATGATCACCACGACTACCAGCCTCGCCCCTCTGTTGGAACGGTTCTTCACCCAACGGCTCATGCAGCAGCGGCAAGCCAGTCCGCACACGATCAGCTCCTATCGCGATACCTTCCGCCTGTTGCTGAAGTTTACGCAACAACGGTCACACACGCCGCCTTCGCGACTGGCATTCGAGGTCATCGATGCCCCATTGATCGTGGCATTTCTCGATCACTTGGAGAAGCATCGAGGTCTAAGCGCACGCAGCCGGAATCTACGCCTAGCCGCCATCCACTCCTTCTTTCGGTATGCCGCGTTCGAAGCCCCGGCCCATGCCGCTCAGATCCAACGCGTGCTGGCCGTCCCCAGCAAGCGCTTCACGCGGACCCAGGTTCATTTTCTCCTGCGCTCGGAAGTCGAGGCATTGCTCGCTGCTCCCGATCAACGCACCTGGTTCGGCCGACGCGATCACGCCTTCGTCTTGGTGGCCGTGCAGACAGGGCTCCGCCTGTCCGAAATGACGGGGCTGACACGCGACGACGTCACACTAGGTACCGGTGCGCATGTGCATGTGATTGGAAAGGGCCGCAAAGAACGGTGCGTCCCGCTGGCCAGGCCCACGGTCGCCGTGTTGAGGGCCTGGCTCCGCGAACCTCCGCGCGGCGACGGGCAGATCCTGTTCCCCAATGCTCGCGGCTCCCGCCTCAGCCCCGACGGCGTCCATTACCTGTTGGTCAAGCATGTCAAGGCCGCCGCCCAGGTCTGCCCCTCGTTGAAAGGGAAACGCGTCACCGCCCATCGCCTTCGCCACACCATGGCCCTCGATCTGCTGCAATCAGGCGTGGATCGCTCGGTCATTGCCCTGTGGCTCGGGCACGAATCGGTGGAAACAACTCAGATTTATCTGGAGGCCACCTTGGCGATGAAGGAGAAGGCGCTCGAGAAGACCCAACCGTTGAATGGCAAATTCAGACGCTTTCGACCCGGGGACCGACTCCTTGGCTTCCTCAATAGCCTGTAGAGCATGCGCCCATGCCGCTTCGCGGTACCCAGAAACTATGCCGAGTGATTGGCGGGCCGCCTGCCCTCGTTGACCAGCAATTTCGGCCTCAGAGCAACTGGTCTCTCTGATCACTCGGCAATAGTCCGGGACTCGGAATAGTGCC
>JBAVYG010000242.1:0-8809 GCA_049698675.1 Terriglobia bacterium | reverse complement strand
GCCGCAAGCTGCGCGGGGCACGGGACACTGAAATAATCAGGAAGGCCTTGTATCGGCGGGGCTGAAGCCCCGCCCTTCCAGACCGGTGGTGAGAAATGCGGCATTAGAGTCTTTGTGAAAGCCGCCGAAGCACCCAGCACTGAAAACTCGACTGAACCTTGCCGTCAGAGGCGGTCGGGTGTATGTTACCGGTCGGCGCGAAAATGAAAGCGGAAATTGCGGGTAGGGTGAAGGTCTACCTTCTGATTTGCTGGTGGGCGGATCCTACGACCGGGGACGAGTCTTGATTAAAGCCGCGAAGGGCACGGCCATTCAGGTGCGGAATGTAGGCGGAAAGGTGTCAGTTCGGTATGGATGTAGGCACGCAGGATTCTTGGGAACTCCCCTACCACAGGGCAAAGGATTTGACATCGGCGCCTGCGAAGCTCCGGTGCGTTGACCCTACTCGAGCCGCGTTCCGGGTGCGATCTCGGCCAGGCACGGTTAAGGGGGTGTGGCGATGAAACCGCGACGGCGGGGAAACGAAAGAGCCACGGAGCACAAGATTTTTTGCACGAGCATGGCGATCCTGGGTGGGTTTCTTGCCCTCGGAGCGGCACGATTCCCGGCGCCCTGGGTCGCTCGCGCCTACCGTTCCTCCTCTGCCCTCCAGTCGGGTTGGTCCGCGCAGGCGCTTGGGGCGCCGCTGCTGCGCGATCCGATCTGGGTCTATAACGACTGGTCTGCCTACGATGAGCTGTCAGACAGAGTCCCCCTTACGGAAGAACTCGCCCTGCGCGAGCTGAACGAAATCCTGCGACTCGGGAAGCTTGGCGTCCACTTTGATTACTACATGATGGACGCCTTCTGGTTCGCGCCCGACGGCGCCTACCGCCAATGGCGGAGACCCAACTGGCCCGAGGGGCCCGACCGCTGGATCGCGGCCTGCAAGAAAAATGGCATCCTCCCCGGACTCTGGTTCGGCACCAACACTCTGGTGAAGATTGACGCGGCACCCGCATGGCGCGACTCGCTCAACGCGAAGGGTGGGGCGATGTCGTTCTATGAAGGGGGGTTTCTCGCCGACTTCACGAGCACGCTCCAGTACTGGTATGACCGCGGCATCCGCATGTTCGAGTTCGATTTCGCGGACTTCACTGCCGCCACGCCCAAGGCGGAGAAGACCGAGGCTCCGGAAGAAATCCGCAGGCGGAACGAAAGGGCGTTGCGCGAAGCGCTGAAGAAATTTCGTCAGAGGAATGCCGACGTGGTGCTGGTGGCCTTCAATGGCTTCGGCGGAGACCTCGAGTCCACCGCGGGCCCCTTTCCTTTCGAACACCCCCTGGACCTGCGCTGGCTCGAAGTCTTTGACTCGCTTTATTGCGGTGACCCGCGCCCTTCGGACGTGCCGGAAATGAATTTCTGGCGGTCTCTCGACATTTACAGCGATCACATGGTTCGGCGATACGAGCAGAGTTTTGTCCCCCTGGAACGCATCGACCCCACCAGTTTCATGATGGGCGATACCGGGACGATCTACTATCGCAAGACACACGCCTGGAAGGGAATGCTGCTCTTGATGGTCGCGCGCGGCGGCTGGGTGAACACGATCCACGGGAACCTGGAATTCCTGAATGACGAGGAGGCTCGGTGGTTTGCAAAAGTGCAGAAAATCTACGCGCCCTTAAAGGCTAGGGGAAGAACCAAGACATTTGGCGGGATTCCCGGCGAAGTCCAGCCCTATGGTTTCGGCTCACTGGATTCGCAAGGAGCAATCTATACCGTCGTGAATCCCCAGCAAGAGATCCGGGAGATCGAAATGCCGCTCCTCTCCAGGGCCCAGGAACCGCCACGCAACGGCCGGGTGATCTTCCGAGACGCCGGGTTCGCTCCGGTACTGGGTGGGGCCCGGATCACCCTCGGCCCTGGTCAGATGGCCGCGGTCGGCTTCGGGCGCTACGCGGCGCAGGAATTTGACCTTGGCGTCCAGGAAGATGTCCACATTCCGCGCTCCATTTACCCTCTGGCGGCATCGTTCGCGCCCAAAGGGTCCAACACCATCGAGGCCACCCTTACTCCACCTGCGGCCGGCGACTTGCGCATCATTTTCCAGCAACGGGGAAGCGATGGCAACATTATGAGGAGCTGGCCAGGTGGCCCCCCGAATGGAACGTCCATGGGCAAGGTGTTGAAGATTTCGGCGACGCAGGAGGGAAAGATTCTTCGCGTGGAGATCAACTACGACAAGCAAATCTGGAGCGGGCTGTCATGGGGTGCGGGAGAAATCAAGCACAAGGATTTCTCCGGCAATCAGCCCATCATCGTTCGCTGCACTTCGGCGGAGAAGAATCCGGTCGTGCTGGGAGGGCGGCTCTACACCGTGGAATACTGATCCGAGTCTGTCAGGGATGTCTTCGGAGCTTTTGAGCAAGCGCAGCGCGAACCTGTCTTGTGGGTCCGCGCTACGCTTGCTGCCATCCTCATGCTAGAGGACGATGCGGGTGGTACGTGTTTCGATGAATCTTGCCCGATTCCCATTGAGAGAAGAGTGAGGGGGACTGCGGCGTCATTCGGAACGGTCAAGGGCGCTCGTCCAGCAGGGTGTCGATCTCTTTGGAGAGTTCGCCTTGGAGCTGTTCCGAGCTATCGTAGCCGGTGTGGACCAAGCGTATCCGTCCGGACTTGTCGATGATAATCAGCGAAGGCAAGCCTCCCAGGCTGAGGGCTTCGAACGACTTCTGGCTGCCCAAAGCAACCGGCAGGGTGTAGCCCGCTTTCTGCATGAAGTCTCGCGCTTTTTCCGGGGTCTCGCCGTTCTTCTGCACGTCGACCGCCCAAAAGCTGACCTTCGAGTTTCCTTGGTACCGCCGGTAGAGCTTTTCCAACTCCGGCAGCTCCCTGCGACAGGGAGGACACCAGGTCGCCCAGAAATCGAGGACCACGACGCGCCCCCGGAAGTCAGAGGAACTGACTACCGCGCCATCCAGTCTGCTGATCGAAAATGTGGGAGCGGGCGCGCTGGTCTTACGAGTAGCGATTCGCGTCGTAAGCACAGGAATCGTGGTCACCGCCGCTACGACGAGCGCTGCCAGAGGAACAAAGAGCATCATGCCTCCTCTGGCCGCGGACTGCGCCGCCCAGAGGTGTCGGACGCGCACACCGCAGATGGTGAACAGGTTCGCAATCAACAACAGTATGGCGAGGATGACAGGTTGTGCTGAGAAGCCCCATCCCAAAATCAGCAGGATGAGAGAGCTTCCGGAATTCACCAGGAGCCCTTTCAGCCACGCGTTTCCGGGACGACCCTGCCCGCGGACGAGCCCCGCACAGAGACACAGAATTGCAAGAGCGACAACACCAAGGCGCAGGTCAGCGCCCACATGAAAATAGCTATCCCCAAGGACGAACAGAACCAGGGCCGCCAATCCGGTCAGAACATCGGCAACGACGGAGATGACTCTGCCTCTCGTAATCAGACCTCCCGTGATCTTCTCTGCCTATAATTACGCAGGAGGTTGCGCCGCGGTTCCTCAGCGAACGGGTTTTTGTTCATTGGCACGACCCAGCTCGAGCGAGGAAGGTCGTTCCTTTTGAAACCCTTCTTCCCACGAGCGTCTTGGGCGCAGCGTTTCGCGACATGCCCCTGACCTTTTCTGCGGGTACCGGCTTCCGGCCCCGCGGAGCAAATCGCGAGGCCGAGGCCGCGCCTTGTGCAGTTGTGGCGCGGATGAAGCGAAGACCCAACGCCGCTGGGGGCGGCGATTGGCCGCCTTGATTACCAAATCAGCCGATCACGCTGTCGCTAAATTACCCGATCACCGGACCACCCGGTGGCCCTATGGCGAACCAAAGTAGTACGTGAACGTCAGCGCGACATACGGCTTGGTGGGAACGCCGACGATGCGCTCAAAAGGCTCGGCGTCGCTGGGTAAGGCGAGCGTCTCGAGGGTCTGTCCTGTGTAGCCGCTGGGAAGAAGGAAATTAACCCCTAGGCTCGTACGCCCTTCATCGAAAGGCCGCAGCAGTGCGCCACGCACTTCGCGAACGGGGGCACCGGTAAAGCCGTCGCCGAGGGGTTTGCGGCCCACGTACTCGAACTCGCCGCGCGCGCGCAGGCCGAGAGGCAAGCGGTCGCAATGCCCTACGACGTCCCAAATCAGCCGGGGAGCCTCAGGAACGGGCTGGCCGGTGATGCGATCGCGCGCGTCGGCGCGAGAAAAGGAAGCCTCAACCGACCCACCCGTGAAAAAATGTTTGGCCGTAGCCGTGAGGGCATGGTTGAGCGAAGGCCCGACATACTGCTGGAGCCCTGTGTCGGGATCGATGTTGGCGGTTTCCTCTGAGTTGGCGACCCGCACCAGGAGCAGACGCAGGGTGGTGTTGCCCACATCCTTCTTGAGCGTGGCCGCATAGGCCCTCGACGTGGTGATGAGATTGGGCGGCCCTGGTAGACCGGAGTCAGTGCTGATGCGGGGATCGTCAGTGTGGAAGGCCTGGCCGCCACTCAAAGACAGGGAAGGGAGCGGCGTGCCGCCGGGCGGAAGGAAGGTCACAGTCGCCTTGGGCATATTCATGGAAATCAGCTTGGCAAAGGAATCCCCTGGCGTGAGCAAGTCTTGATTCCGAATGGAGATTTCTTCTTGCCGAGTACCGAGATCAAAGCGGATGTGGCGTCCCAGGTTTCCGTCCAGGGAGACGAATGGCTCGGCGAAGCTGAAGGTAAAGTTGTTGCTGGTGACCTGCTCGAACAGGCCCTGATCGTCCAGGTGCTTCAAGTCGAGATTGCGGGGCGCATCGCGCCGCAGGTCAGCGCCCACCATCAAATTGAGGCCGTGGCCGAGCTTCACAAGATAGGCGGCTTCGCCCCCTGCCACTGTGCGGTTTTCGCGCTGCTGAATGAGCCCATCGCCGAAGTTCGATTGCAAGGTCAAATCGTAATCGCGAAGGAATCCGCCGAACAAAACCTGGCTCGAGTTGCTCAAATGCCAGGTATCGGAAACGACGCCAAGAACTGTATGCGTCCGATCAAGCTGGCGGTAGTCAACCGTATCGCCAGGGACGGAAACGTCCATGGGGATCAACCCCGGAATGCGCGAAAAACCGTAATAGCCGATGCCGAACAGGGAGATATCGTGCCGTCCGCTGTGGAGGGTGCGAAAACCATTCAGTTTGTATTGATGCCGGTGCTCCAGGCGCTCCAAGTAGCCGTTTCCGAGGGAGACTTCCAGGGCCACAAATTCATCGATGGCGGAGTTGTGGGGGCTCCATCCTGTCACCCAATCCACGTCCCGGTAGTCGCCGGTAATTTGGGCAAAGCGGTTGAGGCGCGGCCTGACCTCGTAAGTAGCCGCCAGATCGACGGAGTGGTCACCCTCGCGCACGTTGAACGCGCCGGCGTCGGCTTGCACAGCGCTTAGGGTGGCGGGAATGAGGATATTGGGGTCGCAGTAGCCGTTGCCATGAGCGTTACCGGGAAGATTGTTCGGATAAAGGAAGTTTCCGACCTGCACAAACTGGCCGATGGGCTCGCCGTGATCGCCGGCCACGCCCGGCGCAAAATATTGGGGCGCTTTGATCCCACCCGAGGCCGTCTCGATCGGCAACCCGGGAATCGAAATGGGCGCGCCGGGGCGGCCGGGGTTGGCGTCCAGGACCTCGTCGTGGACCACCACGCGCTCGGCGGGATCGGGAGCCAGCACCGGAGGGGCTGTCGCCACCACCGTGATCCCTTGCTTTTGCGAAACCAGATGGCGAAACTGCAAATCGGCCTCAACCCGCGCCCCCGCTTCCACTCGGACGCTCATCGTGACCGGACTGAATGCCGGCGCCGTGGCGGTTACGCTAAACTCGCCCGTGCCGACAGAGGGGCAAAAAAAGTATCCTTGTGCGTCGGAAGTTGTTTGGCACACAGTCGAGTTCTTCTGATCGTTGACCTTGATTTGGATGTGTGCAACCGCAGCGCCCTGGGGGTCAGTGACCACGCCGGAGATTCCCACGGCGGGGCCGGCGGCAAGGAGGTTCGCCGTCACCAAGGCGATCAAGCACACAAGCTTTAGGGAGGGCAAGGATGACGATGCGATGGTTTGGCAATGATGAAAACATCGGGGAATCCTCACGGAGACGTTTACTCCTATTGGCGACGCCCTGCCTCGACAGAAAG
This sequence comes from Terriglobia bacterium, assembly GCA_049698675.1. Classification (GTDB taxonomy): domain Bacteria; phylum Acidobacteriota; class Terriglobia; order UBA7540; family UBA7540; genus CAVROP01. The sequence goes on along the minus strand of JBAVYG010000242.1, from coordinate 2,670 downwards.
CGTTAGGGGGGCACTAATGAATTTCCACCCGATGGATGGAGATGGAAAGGATAACACGATTTCACAATTCGTGCTACCAAATTACCCAACCCGGCTCACTCCCCATGGTCAGGAGGCAGATGCATGCCGGGGGTGCGCCGCAGGGGACCGGTTGACACGGCTCGGAACGCGTGATACAAGGCTGGCAGACCCTGATTTGGTCGTTGGCTCCGGCGCGGAGCGTCACCTGCATCGAAGCAGAAAGGGGTCAAAGCGGAGGCTGAGCTATGAAAACTGCGTTTGTTCTCAGTGTTGTGGTCGGTGCCACTCTCCTGTCGGCTCCTGCGCAAGCCAAAGAAGCCAGCCAGACGGCGACAATTGTCACCATGAACTCGGTCCCTTGCGGCGGGCATCCCATGAAGAACGAAGAACTGCCCTGCCACGAGTACGTCCTGCGCTCAGGCTCGACCGAGTACCACATCCAACAGAAGGTAGAGAAGAAAGCCGACCTTCTGGCTCTCGGCCAGCAAGTCACCTTCACCATCCACGATCATCGAATGCGCCTTCACGCAACCAATACAAGCGGGAAATCAAAGGACTTCGACTTCGCGCTGGTTTTGATTACAGCGGCCTCGGACGTGAACCCGCCAAGCGCCGCGCAGCAATGACTTGATGACGGCGTACCCGGCGGATGCATGGTTGAGCGGACGTCTATGGCTTTTGGGGCGACGTCTACTCATCAGCTACCAGTTCAAACGCAAGGAGAACTGGGCCTGGCGGGAATTCTCCGCAGAACTAATGTTCCCAAAGTTTGAAGTCCCAAAGATGAGGCCAGGCCGGTCGAAGTTAGGGTGGTTGGTCAGATTGAAGAAGTCGGAGCGAAACACCAGATTAAGCCGTTCATTCAATCGCGCTTGGCGCTGAAGACTCATGTCCCAAGATGCCAGTCCAGGGCCCGTTATGACGTTGCGGCCTTCATTCCCCGGGATGCTGTAAGCTCCGAGGTTGTCATAGAAAATAGGCGGCGCAACCAATGCGTCCGTGTTAAACCACCGGGAGGGAGTGCGTTGACCGGCGGGCAAGTTGGGATTGGCGATCAAATCAGGTCGGTCGGTGCCGTTTGAGTCGGTGCCACTGAGCGCGGTGGGCAGTGTGGCGGTGAGAGGTTGCCCGGATTGAAGCGTGAGGATGTTCGAGAGGTCCCAATGGCCGAACAGCCGGGCTGCCGCCCCTCCGCGCATCCACTGACGACCGGGACCGAAGGGAAGTTCCCAGTTGCCTGAGAGGACGAAGCGTTGCCGAATGTCGAAATCCGAGAGGCCCCGCTCAGCCCTCAGATTGTAGTTGTCCTGAGCCTGATTGGTACCGTTGAGCCCCGAAGCCGTATCAATTGACCTGCCGAAGGTGTAGCCACCCACAAAGGACATCCCGTGGGAGAATCGCCGTTCCAGGCGCACGATCAAGGCGTTGTAGTTCGAGTTGACATCCGTAGCACGAATGAACTGATTCGAGCCGGGTTGCGGATGGTAGCCTCTCCTTTCGCCAGGCAGATTCGGGATGCCTTGGTTCTGCAATCCCCGGCGGGGAAGTTTGTGCCCGTCGGATCCGGCGTAGCTCACCGAAAGAACTGTATTGGGCGCTATTTCATGGTCGATCGACAAACTCCATTCGTAGACGTAGCCGTTGCGGAGATTGGGTGGGGAGGAGACGGCCGTTGGCTCCTGGTTGCCAAGCGTGTATGCAAGTTGGTAAGTGAGCATGGGCGGGGCATAAGTCTGGCCGCAAGCGCCTGGTCCGTAAAATCTGCACGTGTCGAGCCCGAAGAGGAATTCCGTGATCGGCGCGCTGAGCCGAGTCTCAGAAGCATAGTCGAGTTCACCAAGAGAATTGAAGACGCCAAATCCTCCGCGCAGGGAAGTGGTGTGGTGCTCCGTGAGGTCATAAGCAAAGCCGAAGCGTGGCGCCCATCCTGCCCAATCGGGACGGATCAGTGACGGGGGCAGCCCGGCTTGCTGAGAGGTAATGAACGATAGCCCATAGAGGCTCTGAAGGCTGTGTATCAGTGGGTTCGCAATCAGTGCAGAAGCCTGTCCCTGGTCGTTCCGGACAATAAACTGTGTGGCGTTGCTGGGATCGAGAATGGAGGCTCGTCCGTCTGCGTTGGTGGGAGGTGAGTAGAACTCCTCGCGCAGGCCGTAAGTGAGGGTTAAGCGTCGCGTGGCGTGGAATTCGTCGGAAAAGTAAGCGCCGAAATAGTCCAGACGATCGTTTCCACCGGAATTGCCCGCTTGGGCATAAGAAAGGAAAGGTCTGCCGAGAAGAAAATCCGAGAATGCAGTGCCGGAAACCGAGCTGGCCCCATCGCTGAAAGAGAAGAGGCCCTGCCCAAAATCCTCCACCAGATAGAAGAGGCGGTAACGCCGCGCGTCCGCGCCGAATTTCCAGGTGTGCCGGCCACTGACCCACACCACGTTATCGGTGAACTGGAAAGTGTGGTTCTTGCGGATTTGAGGTTGGAAGATGTCGCTATCGCCCATGTCCGCGAAGCCGGGAACGTTAATGGCGGGGATGCCATCGTTGGTGGCCCCCGAAGCACGAGTGATTCCCAGCGACTCAAGAAAATGGCTGTGAATGTTCTCAGCTTCCTTGGTCCCGAAATAGTAAGTGTAACCGAACCGGAAATCGTTGATC
>JBAVYG010000241.1:0-2574 GCA_049698675.1 Terriglobia bacterium | reverse complement strand
AGTCAGTACTCCGTTGTCCGTAGTCCGTCGAAAAAGGGGCTGGGGGCTAGGGCAATTCTGAATTGTGAATTGAAGAAGTGCAGCGGTCAGAGGCCCTGGGCTCGGTGCCCAAATCAAGTTCTACATCCCCAATTCACCATTTACTATTCACAATTCCCCTGACACCTGACACCCGAAACCTGACACCTGCTCTAGAAGCCCAAGGCGACACAAAGGGCCGCCACGTCGCCAATGCGTTCGTCGAGCGCCGCTGGGACGATTTCGCAGCTTGCCACCGCAGGGGCTAGCGCTTCTCGTCGCATGACGGAACGAGCTGGCTCGAGCAGCAAGTCACCCAGCCGCATGGCGAGGCCTCCGATCACGATTCGTTCCGGGTTCAGCAAGTCTACCAGAATGGCAAGCACCGCACCCAGCCGTCGGCCTGTTGATTGGATGATCTCAACGGCAATGCGGTCTCCCCTCCGCGCGGATAAGCCCACCTCCCGCGCCGTCAGCGCCTTGCCAGACTGAAGAAGTTTGGCGAGCGTGGTCTTTTGCTTGTTCTTCGCGGCCCTGGCGACCGCCTGGGCAGCCCAATGGGCTATGCCTCCACCACTCGCCCACCCTTCGGCGGAGCCCGCTTTGTTATGTCCGACCGGTCCAGTCCGCGTCAGACGGATGTGGCCGACTTCCCCCGCCAAGTCGTTAGCGCCGTGATAAACATGGCCATCCGTGATGATCCCAGCACCGAGGCCCGTTCCCATGGTTAGGAAGACCATATTCTGTGTTCCCTGGCCGGCGCCAAAGCGGTGCTCCGCCACGGCGCCTGCGTTGGCGTCATTCTCCACCTGGCACTCAGCCCCAAATTCTTCCTCCATAATTGCCTTGATGGGGACGTTATCCCAGGTTGGAAGATTGGGGGGCGATTGGATAACGCCTTGGATTCGATCCAGCGGGCCGCCGCAACTCACCCCAATCCGCTTGATGGCGGATATCTCGAGCCCTTGCTGAGCAAGCAGGACGCGAATCCCTTCCTTGGCCAGCTTGAGAGCTCGATCCGCGCCTTTCGCCGGAAGGGTGGCAAATTCCGTTCGGCCCAAGACAGCCGGCGGGCTTGCAGAAGTAACGATTGCTGTCTTAGTTCCGCCCACATCTATTCCTATCCAAACATTTTCATTCATCCCAACAACTCTTCCAAGCTGACAAAAGTGAAGCCGGCTTTCACGGCGCCGTCCAGGATGGCGGGCAGCGCCTTCACGGTCGCCGACCGATCCACTCGTTCTGGGGGACACACATTGCGGCCATCATGGAGCAGGATGATGGATCCCGGGCCCAGAGTTTTGAGTGTTTCGCACACGATTCGTTCCGCATCGAACTTCCAGTCATACCCGGTGTCTGACCAGTTCACCAAGCGCAGGCCCCTCTGCTTCAACACGGGATGAAGCCCCAGCCAACGCGCACCGAAGGGGGGTCGAAAGAACTTTGGGCGTTCTCCCGTTACCTTTTCAATGGCCTCCTGGGTGAGGTCAATCTCGCGCGCGAAGAACGCGCGGCTCCGGAACAAAGGAAACGGGTGGGAATAGGTGTGGTTCCCGATGGTGTTGCCCTCTGCCTGAACACGCCGCAGAACCTCTGGACAGCGCTCTACGTTCTGGCCGCAGACGAAGAATGTGGCTTTCACATCATGGCAGCGCAGAATGTCGAGAATCTGTCCCGTATAGCTCGAGCAGGGGCCGTCGTCGAAGGTAAGGGCGATTCGATTTCCAGCCGCAGGGCCACGCAAAAGAGCAGGCCCGAAAAGCTTAAGCGTGGGAACACTCCAGGCGTAAACATACAGGCCAAACAGGCTGACGAGGCATATTACGCAGATTAAGATTATCCACATACCGCTCATTGCGACCGCCTCCTGCTGTTAGACCAAAACAAGGTCAGGATGGTAAACGCTACCGTCCACGTGGCGGGCGATAGCGATGAGACGCCGCTCGCCATTCAGGATTTTCAGCAAAGCAGCAACTGGTGAACAGCCGGCATTGGCGCCTCGGCTGGCGCGCGTGGATTGCGCCAATTCGAAGGCGTGTCCGTGCCGCACGCCCACCTCTTGGCGTCCGCGAACCACAAGTTCCGGAAATTCCGGCAGGAGAGCTTCGAGGGGCACAAGGCAGTTTTCTATCCTCTTTTCCTCGGCCGCTGCGGCGAGCCGGTCGAGCGTAACGGCTTGGCTTTCCTTGAACTCCGCCACGCCCGTACGCCGCAAACCTGCCAGGAACGCTCCACAGCGAACCTTCTGGCCCAAATCGTGGGCCAATGACCGGACATACGTTCCGCCGGAACACTCCACCGCGAACTGGACATCCTGCTTCTCAATTCCCAGCAGCTCGAGCGCGTAGATTTCCACTTCAACCGGCGCCAGCGAGACGGGCTTCTGCTGGCGGGCCAGTTCATAGGCGCGCACGCCTCCCACGTGTTTAGCGGAAAAAGGCGGCGGCGTCTGCATTAGACGACCGGTGAATTCCCGAAAGATTTTTTCCAGAATGTCCCGATCAAGCACCACGGACGAGCTTTCCGAGGTCGGCTGACCAGTGGTGTCGTAAGTAT
>JBAVYG010000240.1:0-9352 GCA_049698675.1 Terriglobia bacterium | reverse complement strand
ATAAAGATTCGGGGAGAGCCTGAGCGCCTCCTGATACTCTGGTACTGCCTCGGCATATTTGTTACGCTGGGAGTAAAGATTTCCTAGCTGGAGATGTGCGTCACTGGAGGAAGGATCGAGCGCGGTTGCCTTTTTCAATAGAGACTCAACTTGATCGAGGTAGGCCTGGGAAGTCTCCGACCGCCTGCCCTTCCAAAGGCTGATGGCGTAATAGAAGGTCGCTTGGGCATCACGAGGCCGAAGGTCCGCAAAACGGCGGAAGCGCTCGACCACTTCATCGATCTGGCTCGGGGACCGATCATACGCTTTGCTCAAGAAATAGTACGCGCGCGGGTCGGACGGGGCGAGGTCCGTGCCGCGCATAAGGGCCTTCACGGCGTCGTCGTAGCTGCCGAACACGTAATAGGCAAGACCGAGTCCAAGCGCCAGCCGCGGAGAATGGGGATAACGTTTCACCCCTTGCGAGAAAACCTCGATGGCGGGATTTGGGGTTTGATGGACGAGAAGCTCGCTGCCCCAATCAAAGAGGTTCGATTCGCTCGGCTCGAGGTGCGCCGCCTTCGCATATTCGTTGACGGCGAGCACGTAGTTCCGGGCCTTTTCTTCGACCCCGGCCAGCAGGTTGTGCAATTCGGCGGTGTCTTTCTGCTTCAGGAGTTCCTGAATCTGCCGCCGGGCCTCCGGCAAACGCCCAACCTCCTCGTACGCAAGCGCCAGGTCGTAGCCGTTGTCATAGGACTCAGGGTTCGCGCTCCGGGCCTTTTCGAGATACGGAATGGCCGCCGCGATTCTTCCCGTTCGCAGGTAGAACGCGGCCAGATTGCGGTTGGCGTCGAAGCTCTCGGGCTCCAGTTCGACGACCTTCCTGAATTCCTTCTCGGCCAACGCCGTCTTTCCCCGGCGCACGAGGTTCGCGGCCAAGTTGTTCCGGGCCTCGCCGGATTCCGGGCGCAAGCGGACAGCCTGCTCGAAGGGTGCCGTAGCCTTCTCCTCATGGCCCTCAGCCGAGTAAACCAGCCCCAGCAGTTCCTGAACTTCAAAACTCTTGGGCAGAGCTTTGACGATTGATTCAAGCTCCTGCTGTGCGGCGGCATACTGTCCGGAATTGAAATGGGCGAGCGCGGATTGGAACCTGCGGTCGAGCGCATCGCGATTAGTGTCTGATCCCTGGCCCGCCGCGAGCGACGAGGAGAATGCTGCGAAGAGGAGTAAGACAGCCGCTGGCCAGCGAAAAACGCACATAGCGATTTATCCCGCTCTCGACCCATATCATATCACGGCTTTCCTGCCGGCTTACGATCGCCAGGCGCGGCCAGGAGCGCGGCCATCCTGGCCGCACTTCCTCTTGCTGCGGGCTGGAAGCCCGCGCTCCGCCGGAAGCGTGCGCTCGCGTAAGGCCAATCCTCCCCGGGGGACTTTCACCGGCGCGGGATCATGGCGAACAATAGCAGAATCTGCCGGGTGGACGGAATCGCGGGACGGGAGAGAATGGGGCCTGGGGAGGCTCCGAGCAACCCGCCGGTTGCGCGGCGGAAGTGCACCTTCAAGGAAGCCGAACACGCGCCACAGGCAGCGAATAGGGTGCGCCACCGGCGCGAAGAACCTGTTCTAGTCAGACACTTGCAGTTGTACGCGCGCACTCTCGAGCCCCGGTGACGTTGCTCGCAGCTCGACGGCGCCCTTGTTCCCCGTGGGCCGCACTACAACCATGCACGCGCCGTGGAACGTGTTGCGCCAGGGCCGCCGGAAGCTCGCGACATCCTTGGGATTGGCATTGCCCACCGCGGCGATTTCGCCCGCACCGCTGACGGCGAAGGAAACAGGCGCCACTGCATCCGGAACCGGCCTGCCCGCCTCGTCCACCACCTGCACCATCACATAGCTCAGGTCGTCACGGCTCGCGCGGATCTTGCCGCGGTCCGGTGTGAGGCTCAGTCTGTGCGCCTTACCGGCGGTTGTGAACGCGATGGTGCCGATTTCCCGACCGCCGGCGAGAGCCACGGCCTTGAGCTCGCCCGGGGTGTAGGGCAGGGTGAACTCCGCCCGCAGCGCGTCCTGTTCGGTCAACGCCTTCGAGCCCACCTCCTTCCCGTTCAGCAGCAACTTCACCTGGTCTCCCCGCGTATAGACACGCACCTTCATCGGCTTGTCTTCCAGGCCCGGCCAGGTCCAGCTTCGCAGCTCGTCGCTCCATCCCCAAGGGCTGATGTGCTCGGCGTACCGCTCGGGGAGGGGCCGCTGCACGGCCATCTCGACTGTGCTGCGCCGCCACACTACGTCGCGGAAATAGGATGGCGGCTTCTTGTTTCCAATGAGATCGATGTCGCCGCAATACGAGTTGAACCACGGATACGGCGGCAGAGGCCCGTCCACTCCCGGCCCGTTCCGGATGCTCACATGCCCGACCCCCGACTCGCCCAGGTAATCGATCGCGGTCCACACAAAGTCTCCGATCACCCAACTGTCCTTCTCCACCGTGTTCCAGTTCTGGAAGGCCTGATTCGGAAACGATTCCGTGCCGACCATCACCCTGTCCGGATATTTCTCGTGGTCCTTCCCGTATTCCGTCCACTCGTAGTTGTAGCCGCCCACGTCGAGATAGGTAAACGCCGGCAGCATGTCCTGCCAGGTCTGCTTGGGGTGTTCCCACGGGCGGCAGATTGCCGCCGTCACCTTCCGCGTCGGGTCCAGCTTGTGGGCAAACTCGGCCAGCGCCTTGCCTATCTCCATGCCGTGCGGCTCGGCCCTTTCGGGGACTTCGTTCCCGATGCTCCAGAGGACCACGCTGGGATGATTGCGGTCCCGCAGGATCATGCTTTCCAGGTCCCGCTGCCACCACTCCTTGAAGTACAGGTGGTAATCGTCAGGATTCTTGCCTGCCTCCCAGCAGTCGAATGCCTCGTCGATGACCAGGATGCCCAGCCGGTCGCAGGCATCCAGAAAGTCGCGTGAAGGCGGATTGTGACTGGTGCGGATCGCATTGAAGCCGTTGGCCTTGAGAATCTCGACGCGACGCTCCTCGGCGCGCGGGATGCACGCCGAGCCCAACGGCCCATTATCGTGGTGCACGCACCCGCCGCGAAGCTTGATGCTTTCGCCGTTGATCCGGAGGCCCTGAGCGGCATCGATCTCGATTTTGCGCACGCCGATCGGCAGAGCGGCCGCATGGGCCACTTTCCCATCCGCCTCGATGCTCACCTCGGCGCGGTACAAGCGCGGGTCCGCGGGAGACCACAGCCGCGGGTTCTCGAGGCGCACCGCGCACGCGGCGGTTGTACTTCCAACGGGCGGCACGATTGCCTGAGACTCCGCTTCGCCGGCCACCGTCCCGCTCGCGTCCACCAGCCGAACCCGCACAGTGGCGCGCTTGCTTGCAGCGGCGCCGCTCTCCATCTTGACCTCGACGTTCACCAGCGCCGCGTCCTTCGTCACTTGGGGAGTGGTCACGTACACGCCGTGCGCGGGAATGCGCAACTCCCCCGCCACGCTCAGCCACACTTTGCGAAAGATGCCGGAGCCCGAATACCACCGGCTGTTGCGCCCCGCGTTATTCACGCGCACGGCTACGATATTCCGGCGGTCATTCAGGTGCGAGGTCACATCGAAGGCGAACTCGGTGTACCCATAGGGATGATTCCCCAGGTGCACTCCGTTCAGCCACACGTCGCAGTTCATGTGGACGCCTTCGAAGCGCAACTCGGCCATTCCCCCGGGCGGGACCGCCGGCGCCGCGAAAGTTTTGCGGTACCAGCCCACGCCGCCCACGGTCCATCCGGTGGCAATCTGGCCTTCGCTCGCATACATGTCGAAGGGGCCTGTGCGCATCGGGTTCGTGCCCTCGGTCCAGATCGCGCCCTGGCCATCGTCCTCCGCGTCCGGCAGGTCCTCGATGCTCCAGTCGTGGGGAACATCGAGCATGCGCCATGTCGAGTCGTCGTACCCGGGCGCCTCTGCCCCCGGCGCGTCGCCGCAGTGGAAGCGCCAGCCGTCACTGAAGGGCAGTATGTCCCGCGGATGATTGAGTGCGTCCGCCGGCCGCGCTGTTCCACTCTCCGCCGTGGCGCCATGGGACAGAATGGCCATCGCCACCAAGCCCATCACCCCTTCGAGCACCTCCCGCCGCGTCAATGTAAGATCGCTTTCCATTTCGCCCTTTCCTAATTCGATTTGAACGTGATTTCCAGGAGAGCAAGACGGGCTGTACACGAATCCGCGCTGCACGGAAGGTTTTGGTTGAACCGCGAGCGTCCTATCTTCAAGACCTCGCTCCGAGACCGCCCCCACCTGGGTGAAGCCCTCCGCATCGCGCTGGAGAAGGAACAAGTGCCGATCGACCCTTGTGACCATTGATCGCCGCCCAAGCGCTGCGGGGCGGCGCAACGCTGGTTACGGCGAATGTCTCAGAATTTGCCCGCGCGCGCGGGCTCATCTGGCAAGACTGGAAGCCTGACCGACGCACCTCGACCCATGCTCCCCTTTGGGTCGGCCATTCGTCCCCAGGCCCGCCCGATTGTATCGCACCTCTCAAGAACAACGAGGGCGCCCCGATGGATTGGGGCGCCCTGCTCAGTTGATTGTTAGTTCGCCTAGAAGTACAGCTTCAGCGCGAGTTGGATCTGGCGCGGGTCGTTGAAGGGGAAGCGCGTGGACCCAATCTTGCCGAAGTTTGAACTCAAGGGGTCTTTCGAACCCGAAATAGCGACCACACCGTTGCCGCCGAAGCCCGGAGCATTGAACGTGGGGTGGTTGAGGATGTTGAAGAATTCGCCCCGGAACTCCAAGTGGGAGCGATCGCTCAGCCGGAAGTTCTTGAACAATGAGAAGTCGAGCCGGGTGATTCCGGGACCACTGACATCGCTGTCCGCTCCGCCCAGAAGCCCATAGCTTGTCTCGGGAATACATCCGGCGGGGGTTGTGCCCCCCATTACACAAGGCTGGTTGAAGGCGGCAGCATTCCAGAAATGGTTCGGGGCTCCTGACCCGTACCGGTCCTGGCCCGGAACAAGTAGAGCGTTGCAGCCCAAACCGGAGAGAGGACCGGTATCGCAACTGATGGTCTCCGGCTGCCCGGTTTCAGCCACGAGGTTCCAGATCATGCTCCAGCCACCGATGACTTGGTTGCCGGCACCTCCGACGCTGGACAAAAAGGCCTTGCCCTTGCCGAACGGCAACTCGTATCCGCCGCTGAAGTGGAAGACATGCCGGATATCGAAGTTGCAATCGCCGTAATCGCCCTGCAACCCGAAGTTCTGGAGCAACGGCGCGCGATAGCCGATGGACGTACCATTCAGGGTGTCCCCAGCGTCACCGCGGCACCTTGAATAGGTATAGTTGGCCAGGAGATTCAGGCCGCTGGCGTAGCGCTTTTCGAGAGTCGTCTGCAGGCCGTTGTAATCACTGTTTGCGACGGTGTCCATATAGGTAAAGCCACCGAAGTCGGGGAAAGGAAGGTAAAGCCCCACGCCGGGAGCCGAAGTGGCGAGAGTGTTGGTCCCCGGCGGCAGGAACTGCGTGACATCGTCCCCGTTGTTCGCCCCGACGTTCATCATCGAGTGCCTACTTTGGTTGCCGACGTAAGCCATCGTCAGGCCCAGAGTCGGCGCAAGCTGGTACTGGAACGCAATGTTATACCCCATGGTCATGGGGGTCTTGTAATTGTACTGCTGACCGTTGAAACCCAAGCCTGCGGCGCTCACCACCAAGGGGTTGAGGGGCGTGCAGTCGAATCCCGTCTCGAACATGAAGGCGTTTGCGCAGGGTGTGCCGGCAAAGCTCGGGAAGGTGTCGGAAGAAATCGGCGTTTCCCCGTTCGGTGCGAAGAAGCTGAAGCCGTACTGGAACGGGTAGTTTCTAGCGAGGTTCGGCCCATAGCCTTCGTTCTCAAACGAGTTGTAGAATATCCCGAAACCGCCTCGCGCAACCAGTTTTGGAGACACCTGGTAGGCGAAGCCGACCCGAGGAGCAAGGTTGGTTTTCTGCGAATTCCCCACGCCTCGGTTGTTGGTCCCGACGATCTTGATCCCGTCTTGGGCCATTAAGGTCTTGAAGCTGGTCGAAAAGTCTGCCGGGTTGTCTCGATTGGCGGGATATAAGAGTTCCGCCCCGTTATTCGGCCCCCCCCCCGGAATCATGTTAGCTTGGGCGCCAAAGTGCTCGAACGGCTGGCCAAACCATTCCCAGCGCAGGCCGAGGTTCAAGGTCAGCTTGGGACTGACCTTCCAGTCGTCTTCGAAATAGGTGCCCCAGTAGTTCTTTCCGTCGTCAGTGAAGCCGATGTTCGACGAATAGGCTCCATCCATGCCTCCAACATTGGGAAGCGCGTTAGCGACGGTCGGGCAACCGGTGGGCGTTCCTCCCGCGGTCGGCCCCGGGCAGGGGAGAAGCAGAAATTGGGCGGCGCCGGTGTTGCCGCTGGGACCGTTAGGGATGCCCGTGTACACCCCGTCGTATTGGTACTGCCCGTGCGACCAGGGCGGTTGCAGGGTGGAGAACTTGACATGCTGCAACTCGATCCCCATCTTGAAAGTATGCTTACCGAAGATCTTAGTGAAGTTGTCGGTCACTTGAGTTGTCTGGGTGATTTCATCCGAAGGCAGGTAGTTGTTCGACCCCAGCGTGGCCAATCCGGCGAATGTGAACGCGGGGAGACCGCCGTTTTCGGGGACCTGCGGGATGGAGGTCGAGATTCCGTATTGGGCGGGAAGGTTCATCGTCGTGGCCACGGGCCCGTAACGCGAGGTGTGCAGACGGCTTTCTCCCAAGCGTGCTTCGTTGATCGTGGTCGGGGAGAACATATGCGTGTAACTCAGAGCCGCCAGAAACGACTTTGCGGGCTGATCGCCCTGTTGGAAGGCGCCGCCATCCGCAATCCCGGCAAAGGGGCCGGGAATGAATTGAGGATCGTTCACGTAGCTGAACGTTCCGAAGATCTGGTCTTTGTCGCCCTTGTTGTAATCCATCCGAATGTCAAAGGCTTCCCGGTTCTCTATTAGAGCCGGATTCGAGGTATAGTTCTCACCGTAAATCGTCCCGTTCGGCGCGGGGTAAAGGCCCAGAATTTTGACCGCATTCTGGTCCAGCCGGCTTGCCGGAAGCAAATTGAGCTGGCAAGTCGCGTCGGTGGCGCAGAGGCTGGTGAAATTCGTCATGCCGACGAGGCTGCCGGCATAGAACGGATCTCGCACATAGCCGGTAGACGCCGGCGTGATGCCAGTCACCGGGTCCGTCTGACCCTTCGTCACTGGGCGAGTAGTGGCGGGATCTAAGATTGTTCCCGCCGGAAAAAGTCTCCCCAGAGCATCCTGCTCTGAAGCGCTCCCCACTTGGCCGGTGATCATGTCGGCAAAATCCGTAAAGTTGCTGCTCCGCTCCAGGGCGGTTGGGACCGAAGACGTGAACACGCTTCCCTGCCGCCTTCGATCGATTTGGACGTCGCCGAAGAAGAAAAGCTTGTCCTTGCCGTTGTACACGTGGGGAATAACCACCGGGCCGCCGATGGTGCCGCCGAACTGATTCAGCCGGAACTCGCCTTTGTGAACCCCTGGGACATCTTCGAAGAAGTCGGCGGCGTCCAGCTTATCGTTGCGGAAGAATTCATAGAGGTTGCCGTGAAGGCCGTTCGTTCCTGACTTGATCGTCGCGTTCAGGATCGCGGCCGCCGAACGGCCGTATTGCGCGCTGTAGTCGTTCGTCTGGACCTTGAACTCGGAAATGGCGTCCACGGGCGGCAACACCATATAATTCGTCCCGTTCAGAAAGTCCACGTTGTCCGAGTTGTTGTCGACCCCATCGAGCAAGTAGTTGTTTTCGGCCGGTCGCAGGCCGTTGGCCGAGAAGGCCCCGGAAGCCGCGTTGCCGCGCGTATCCGCCTCTGGGGTTGTGACGCCGGCGGCGGTCTGTGCGAGGAACGTGAAGTTGCGCCCGTTCAAGGGAAGGTTGTTGACGTCCCGGGCGCCCACCACTTGTCCGACGGAGGCCTCCTGAGTCTGAAGGACCGCCGCCACCCCGGTCACCTCGACCGTTTGGGTAACTGCGCCCGGTTTGAGCGTGAGGTCCACCAGCAAGTGTTGGTCAATGCTCAGTGAGATTGCTGCCTGGACGGCCTTGGCAAAGCCGGGGGCTTCAGCGCTAACGCTGTACGTCCCGATTTTGAGCGGCGTAAAAATATAGCTGCCGTCCGGCCCTGCCGCGCTGGTAAGCGAGAGAGAGGTGGCTTGGTTGGCCACGGTGACCTTCGCTCCGGGAACCACGGCGCCGGATTGGTCCTTAATGGTCCCCTGAATCGACCCGGTGTCCGCCTGGGCATGAAGGGTCGCGCTCGTCAGAAAGAAGACGGCAGGGACTACCAAGGCCAAGAAGAGAAAGCGCAGGAAAAAACCATGTCTTTGCATCGTCTCATCCTCCTATACTCCGCCGCATAGGAATGCGGCTGGAGAGTCACGAAATAGTGATGAATTGAATTTCGGCCAGCTTGGCTCGGGAATAACGCTTCGCTCTCGACGCTCTCTCCTCGGACCTCCGCTGGCACATAGCTACCGAACCGAAACGTGAACCGTGAGGCGGTTTCATCCAGGGATTCCTGAATGCGCTTAACCCCGCTCTTCTACTCGATTCTTACGCGTCTTCGACCCGACGAAAGATAAAACAGCTTAAACGTTAAAGTAAAACGGTTAATGTTTACACCCGCCGAACGGGCGTGTCAAGCTTTTTTTTGGCATATTATTACTTTTTTTCTTGGCCATCTATTGTCAAAGAAGAAGAGTGGTAGTATTTTATGGTGACGTAGTCACCGTTCTCTGCAGAGGTCTTGAATTCGCCCATGGCTCTAACCATCCGGGATGTGGCTCGCGAGGCTAAAGTATCCACGGCCACCGTGTCTCATGCCCTCAACAAAACGGGCCAAGTAAGCCAGCAAACGCGCCGCCAAGTCCTGGCGGTGGTGCGCCGCCTCGGTTACTTCCCCAACGCTCACGCCCGCAACCTGGCTTGGCGAAGCAGCCGCACGCTTGGCATGATCGTCTCCGACATCGAGAACCCTTTTTTCCCGGAGATCATCAAGAGCTTCGAAACTCGTGCCCGGCAACTCGGCTACGAAGTCATCCTGAGCGATACGAACTATGACCCCAGCTTGATGCGGCGCGCGACCGAAAAGATGCTCGAGCACCACGTCCGCGGCGTGGCCGTGATGACTTCTGAGGCCAACCTGCCCTTGATCCAGGAAATCGCCCGGCGCCGGATCGCCGTCACTTTTCTGGACCTGGGACCCGTGCAGAAATACGTCAGCAACCTGCGCATCAGCTATTTTTCGGCCATTCAGCAAGTGGTCGAGCACCTGTTTCAGCTTGGCCACAGG
>JBAVYG010000239.1:0-4438 GCA_049698675.1 Terriglobia bacterium | reverse complement strand
GAATACCACTGCGGAACTTGATGTATTCCTGACACCATTTACCCAAGGTTGCTACCTGGATTCGTTCGAACTCTTGTTTCGTGCAGAGTCTTCGCAACAAGCGGTCCACAAGCTCGCAGAGCGAACGATTGTAGGTGAGAAAGAGAACGGACTTCGGCGATCCAGAGTCGACGAGCACTCGCGCGGCGGCTCTGGCTCTGTGGATGGCAACAACGGTTTTTCCGGACCCGCTAACTCCTCTTAGGCGGGCTGGCCCGCTGAAATCTCTCGCCACCAAGGTCCGCTGATCGGGATGGAGATAGAGCATCCAGTCTTCGAACGGAAGCTCTTCAAATGCGCGTTTTTCCTCAGGAATATCCTTCAGAAAGATGAAGGTATCCGTGCAGGACATGAGAGCTGGCATCTGGGGACCACCCAATGCTGGTACGAGTTCCCTCTCATTCAGGAGTAAAGCCTCTATTTCATCTCGTTCGCTCCTACTGCCGGTGACGTACGCGAGCAGTGTCGCAGCCGCACTGTCGGGCATTCGCTCTAAGAAACGCATCATTTCGATGGAGTCTGGGTCACTGAGGGAACGTGCAGGGGAGAAGTCCTCAGCAGATAACCCCGCATTTGCGAGCTGGGCATCGGTCAGGCGGCTAAACACCGGTTCGGCACTAGGTCTCTCTGCTTCGGCTGCCTTCATTTCTGGCGAGCGGACGGAGTTGACCGCCTCCTCTTCAGCGGTGTTCCAGCGTAGCTCTTTGAGACTATGGCGGTTCGGATCGAAGATCCACCCCTTATGTGTGTTTAGAAAGTGGTCGGTATCATCGTGCGAGCCTACAAACAGAGCCAGAAACTCGTTCTCTACATTCTCTACGTTCTGCAAAAGGATTCGGTACCCGTCAGGAAGCTCATACTTGTAACAGTTCGGAATTCGAGCCTCTGGCCTGAAATTCTTAGAGACCTGTACGCCTGATTCAAGCTCACCGAGGACCGCCCACGCTTGATTGTACTGAGCCTTCCTGCCGGCTGATTTCAAGGCCATCAGGCGGGTCTTGAACTCTTTGGATAGGATCATGATGTCAGCCCCCTTGCGCGTCGTCGGGTATCTCTTGAGGAATGGACTGCACTCGACAACATCCGTACCAGTGAAGAAGAGGCGGAGCGAGTAGCCTATATGCTGCAGTTCCGCGGTATTTGTTCCACCATTTGCACTTTACTAGACAGAAATCCACCGGGACTTGCATTGTGGGATCCGAGGAAGCTGAGATTGTACACCCAACGGCCTCGTTTTGGAACGTTCCCACGGGCAGCGCACACCTCTTTTCTTGATGTAGGCGCTCCGCATGATGGTCGGGTAGGAGTGCCGGGCACCCGGGCTGCGCCACGGCGGCCTCGGTCACGGCATGGGGTCCATCGCCAGCACGGGCGCGTCCTCCAGATGGTAAAACTTCCAGCTCGCGTTTGGCGCAGACACGCATGATTTCCGCATGTCTGCGATCTCCCGAAGGGACGGTTCCGCGCATCTACTCTAGCTGCTGAGTTGGAAACGAAGCAACTCGACTCGCCATTCGGCTCGCCGATCGCAGACATCAGATGTCCGCGCCACCCGGTGTGCCGAGCATGTTCCACGGCGCGCACCCGCGGTGAGCGCTTTCCTGACCACGGGCTTTTGCTGCGTTTACCAACCCACGGTGAGTGGAAAACCACGAATTAACCGTCGCTACCACCGCCCATCATGCCCTCCTGAACCCTCTATCTTTACCCATATTTTTTGCTGGACACAGAGGGTGACCGAGCTGGATGAGCGATGAGTTTGCACATGGCGGTTCCCTTGAGGCCGAACCCGAGACCCGTCCGGCGTGCCCTGCAAGGGCACTATATAGTAGCCGGGGGCAACGCCCCCGGAAGACTAACCCGGAAACCGACCGACCCTGGAGGGGTCGTATAGACCTGGGTAGAGGCCCCATCTACGGCCACGACGTCTCTCCTTCGACCCCTCCAGGGTCGAGCCTGGTGGGGCCGCCCGTTTCCGGGGGCGTTGCCCCCGGCTACTTTATCAATCCCCTTCGGGGATTCTAAGAATATCCATACCCCCCCGTGTCCAGCAAGAAATGTGGGACATGCTGAGCCTGAACCAGCGGACCACCCCCTGCCCCCTCCTGAACCAGGAGGGGAGCTTGACAAACTCCAATAAATCGGCTACAGTGCTAGCGTATGGATGGAGACGCGGTAGGTGGCAGGTGGGGAAGAGCAGGTTCCAGGGGTCAGGATTCAGGATTCGGGATTCAGGAAGAGAGAATGAAGACCATCTGCTTTCCGCCTTCTGCTTACTGCCGACTGCCTACTGTATTTAGGGAAGGAGGAAAAAGTAACTTCAAAAAAAGAACGAGCGATGCGGGAATGTCTATGAAAACAAAGGACCGCTGCGGAAAAGGTGGGGCTAAAGCGGGAATGTTTGTGAAAATAAAGGTAGTTATGCGTTGAAAGCGGGAATGTATGTGAAAACAGGCAGGTTAATTTTTTCAGTTGAGACCAATTAGGCGCCAACCTACGGCATAAAGTCCCACCTCAGATCAGAGCAATCGTCATCTCATTTCGGACTTAATGTCATCACTCCGCGCGGCACCCAATGAGCCTCGCCGCCTTCATGGCTTCCCAGATCGCGCCGGGCGTCGCCTTGACGCAAGGCCAAACCGGCAGCGAGAGCGACCTCGAGACGCGCATTGATGTTCCCCCACTCCAGGGAGCGACGGGAGCCCCAGGCGCCGAAGCCCTCAAGAAACTTCTGAATGCGGTTCCGCTCGAGGCCGTCCTGGAGTTTCACTCGCTTCATAATGTCGGGCAGTCGGCCTTTATCGAACCTCACTCCGCCGTCCTCATTCGCAGCTCAGCGAACTGGGATTCGGAGGCCACGCGCAACGCCCTGCGCGCGGCGATCGGAGATCTTTGGACAACTTCACAAATCGGCGTGGGCTGGGTGGCGAGGCACGAGGGCAATGCTGACTACTATCAACTCGATGGATTGGCTCCACTCGCCGTCGCCACCAAGGGACCGATTCTCCTGCTGGCCAACTCCGGCGAAACGCTGAAATCACTCCTGGGCCGAGCGCCGCTCGGCCCTACGGCGAATTCTCAGGAGGTGGGTCCGAACGTGGTTTACGCCGCGGGCTTTCGCCATTCTGCCGAGCGCCACAACATCGTGAAGATGATGCGGCTGATTGAAATGCCGCTGCCACAACAGTACGGAGGCATGGCGGGCGAGGAGGGACGCACACCATCCTTCTTTTCCGAGAACCTCGCGAGCCTTAGTCAGTCGCTGGAGAGCATAGAGTCAGAGTCGCTCGTGGTGGAAGACCGCGGCCCACAGTTGCACCAGACGGTCACTTATCGGTTGAAGAAATGAGCCGTTCAGTGGGGAGAATGCTTTCGTGGATTGGCGAAGAGAGTGCCCGGCTGAAGCCGGCCTCTACGACGAACGCTTCGTGGTCGCTGTGAGGAAAGTGAGTGAACCGTCATCTCCCACGGCTTCCAGTGTATTGCCGTTGCATCGCACTGTTGCGAAGTTCAGGCTTCCCTTCAAATGCGAATTGTGGGAGTATTTAGGTTCGCAACGTGAACCTCCTGTCCCCTCCCAAACTTGAGTGGGCGTTTCAAAACCGAAGGGACGACGGGGAATTGGCACTTGGCCTCTGTCAATAGCCTGACAATCAAAGAAGTTCTCGACTTGGTGCGCGCTGACCTCCAGAAGGTGGAAGAGGAGTTTCGCCTGCAGAGCATCTCCAGCGTTCAGCCCATCACCGAGATCGGCCAATACCTGCGAGGCAGCGGGGGCAAAAGACTGCGTCCCGCCCTGGTGCTGCTCTCCTCCAAACTGTGTGGTTTTGAGGGGCCGGCTGCGATTCGGCTCGGAACCGTGGTCGAACTCATCCACACCGCCACGCTCGTTCATGACGATGTGATTGACGAGGCGGACACACGCCGGGGACGACCTTCCACAAATTCCCGATGGGGCAACCACTTGAGTGTGCTGGCCGGGGATTGGCTTTACATGCAGGCCTTTAACATTGCCTTGGCGGAGCGCAACTTCAAGATACTTGACCTCTGCATCGCATTAACACAGGCCATGGTCGAGGGCGAGTTGCTGCAACTCACCTGGCAGAGAAGGATCGACGTCCCCGAAGACGTCTATTTCGAGTTGACTTATCGCAAGACGGCTTGATTATTTTCCGTTTCCCTGCGATTGGGTGCGGTGCTGGCAGGAAGGAGCGAGGAGGAGGAAAGACTGTTGGGTGCCTATGGCCACAATTTTGGCTTGTCCTTCCAGCTTATCGATGACGTACTCGATTTTACTTCCTCCGAGGAGATATTGGGAAAGCCCATCGGCAATGACCTTCGCGAAGGCAAGGTTACGTTGCCGCTGATCTACCTCTTGAAACGCTGTGCACACGAGGAG
>JBAVYG010000238.1:0-4703 GCA_049698675.1 Terriglobia bacterium | reverse complement strand
GAACTACGAGCCGGAAGTTCTGTTTGCGGGCGAAGTCAGCGAATGCTAAGGCATGGTGGCGCTCGGCGGCCAGCGTGCGTTTGAGCGCCAGGGGCTGCTCCAAAATCTCCTCCATCATTTGGGACATAAGGCGCCAGGATACGGATCATTCAGATTGCGAGCCCAAAGGCCAGGAATTATCCGGGATTTCCATCATCGATCTCCGGCCCGGCCCATAAGGTACACCTGACCGCCACCGAACGCAACTGGAAGTCGGATTTGCACTTCCAGGTGCTCCCACGGGCCACGGATGGTGGCATTTTGCCTCTCCCGAGAACCCCAAAGACCGAAACTGACCCGTTTTCGACCGATGCCGGCGACACTTTGCCGCCCCGTGCCTCTCGCGTCGCTGAAATCCGATCCGGTCGTCGGCTCGCCTACCCGGCGGGCAAGGGCAACGCTGCGATCCTGCCCAGCATGGCTCCAAAGAGCCGCTGCGTCAGATGGCTCTCGGCCAGCAGCAGCCAGTAATAGCGGGCATGTTTCATCAGCCGTCCTCCGGTCTTCACCAGCCGCTGCTGCAAGCTGGTCAGCGACCAGTTGCCAATCCTCTGTGGCAGAACGCCGGACTTCTAACTCCGCCTCTGCCAACGCATTCAGCGCCTCCGACACTACCTCCCCCACCGGACCCCGTCTGTTATCGGCGAATTAGAGGGTAACATTTTAGATTGTGCGGCACGCACATTTACTAAACGCGTTTTATGACGTATCATGTCGACCTCGACTCGCTAAGCGGTCTCCAGAGCACGTTCTGAATGGACAGACGGTGGAAAAGACCAAAAGATCCACTTGCTGAGTCATCAGAGTGGCCTGGAACTCGGTGGCCACCAATCGAGCGTGGGGGCGGTGTGTGTGACGGTTCTTCTTATGATTTCACAAAACAGGAGGGTTTGTGCGCGGAAGCAGACTGTAATCCGAATCCTTCTCTTCGGTAACGTTAGCCCAGAAATCCCGGTCACATATGTCCAAGAACATCCGGATTGCGTCGTCACGGCGGACGCTGCCACTGCTGCTTGCCCGCCTTTCGGATTCTGACGGACACGAGAGTTCGATAATGAAGGTCCAAGACACTCGTCGTGACGAGAGTAGTTGTACTGGGTGTGGGCGGGCGAACGAGAGGACAGCGAATCGTTATGCGCGACGCAACACCTTCAGTTCAGGCGAATGGTTCCCCGGCCGCGCCGCGCTTGCGCCGCGTGCTTTCTCTGTGGGACCTGATCTTTTACGGCATCGTGCTGATCCAGCCGATCGCCCCCATTCCGCTCTTCGGGGTCGTGCAACAACGCTCGCACGGCTACATTGTGGACACCATCCTGATCGCCATGCTTGCCATGATGATCACGGCATTCAGTTACGGACGCATGGCAGCCCTGTATCCCTCCGCCGGGTCGGCTTACACCTACGTGGGCCGTGGTTTAAATCTCCACCTGGGATTCCTGGTGGGCTGGGCGATGCTTCTCGATTACTTGCTCCAACCCCTCATTAACGCGGTCTGGGTGGCGCAGACGATTCACGGATGGATTCACTGGGTTCCCACCTACGGCCTGATGGCGGTGTTTCTTGGAGCCATAACCTTCATGAACTTGCGCGGCATTCGGGCCAGCGCCTTGGCCAACAAGTTGCTTCTCGCCCTGATGTCGCTGGTCATCGCGGCATTTGTGATCTTGGCCGTCCGCTACCTTTTCCACCTCGATCGCTGGGATGGAATTTTTTCCTCGCTGCCTTTTTACGATCCGAAAACGTTCGACTACCGGGTCATCCGCAGCGCTGTGCCGCTGGCCGCGCTCACCTACATCGGGTTTGACGGCGTGACGACGCTGGCCGAGGATGTCAAAAACCCCAAGCGCAACGTGCTCTTGGCCACAGTTCTGGTCTGCCTGTTTACCGGCGTTTTCAGCAGCATCGAGGTCTACTTGGGCCAGCGCGTGTGGCCGAGCTTTCACTTCGACAACATCACGGGCGCATTTATGGACGTTTGCATGCGCGTGGGGGGGCGCTGGCTGTTCCTCGGCATGACGGCGGTGACCATCCTCGCGGCGGCAGGCAGCGCGCTCACGGGGGGCCTAGGGGCAGCGCGTTTGCTCTTTGGTATGGGACGCGACCACGTTCTTCCGCGAAGGGTCTTCGGGCACCTGGATCCGAAGCGCAACACCCCAAACTACAACATCTGGATCATTGGCATCCTCGCCTTCGGCGGCGGAGTGGCTCTGTCCATCAACGGACATGGTTACGAGAACGCAGCGGAGTTGCTGAATTTCGGCGCATTTATAGCCTTCATGGGAGTTAATTTTTCAACGTTCTGGCAGTTTGGCATCAAACGCGCCACCGGCCGCCAGATCAACCTCCTCGGAGATGTCTTTCTTCCGCTGTTCGGCTTTGGATTTTGCGGCTGGATCTGGCTCAACCTGAATAGCGTGGCAAAAATCGCGGGCGGGGTCTGGTTTGTTATCGGAATGATCTACCTAGGTTTTAAGACGCACTGGTTCCGTCAGAAGCCGGTCATGATCGACTTCACTGAGTCGTGACCGTGGCAACATCAGGCGCAGGAAGCAACGCTTGCGACACCTCCCACAACGCTGTGGACTTCTCCATCCAAGCGAAAACTGTAATCGGGCGTTGGCCGAAACAGTGGCCGCCACAATGCCGAGAGGGTAGCCCTATGCCATGGATCAAAGTGATCGAACCCGAAGACGCTACCGGCGAGCTGAAGCAAGCCTCCCGATGGCCGAGTTGATTCGGGGGATGGGAGTGAACGTGGATGTGATCGATGAAC
This sequence comes from Terriglobia bacterium, assembly GCA_049698675.1. GTDB lineage: Bacteria > Acidobacteriota > Terriglobia > UBA7540 > UBA7540 > CAVROP01. The sequence continues at coordinate 1,891 of JBAVYG010000238.1, read as the reverse complement.
GCTCGCTCTCCGAACTCGGGCGCTTGCGAGACGGCGACGAGCTCCGAAAGAACTATGATGCGGTGTGGCTTGCGTCCTTCGATTCACTGTGGAAATTGCTGGATCACGGTGAAGCCCAAGGTCTGCGGGCGGCCATTGAGAAGGGGACGGGTTTTGTTCACACCGGCGGGCGAGGGAGCTTCTATGGCGGTTTCGGGGAAGGGGCCTGCCTGGATCTGACTCCCCTCACCGATGTTTTGCCGGTCGAAATCCAGGAGCGCATGGGGATCTTCAGTTTCCAGATGAACAAGAATATGTCGGCGGGAGAAGGCAGCGATGGCTCTGAATGGCGGCAAGCATTGCCATTCTGGGCCTAATCATGTACAACCTCAGCCAGAGTAAGGACTGGCGGAAACTGCGTTGGGACCAATTCTGGTCGCTGCTGACGCATGCGCCTCGCTCAGATGCCGGAGACTGGTAGAGCGTACCTCTAAAGAGAAGGACCTACGGTCAGGAGAGTGCTGACAGCGGCTACCAGCATCAGACCTGCAGGTTGCGCAGGTAGGGAACGCTGGCCTTCATCATCTCCAGGCTCATCTCGACGAAGTAGTTCTCTATGCCGCCCGTTTTTGCCGCGGTAAAGATCTTCTTCCAGTCGAGGGTGTCCTGGCCCACCGGGGTTATTTCCCTGGTTTTCGCTGACCAGCCCTGCACGTGCATCGAAATGAAGCGGCCCGGGTACTTGGTGAAGTATTCGGCTGCGTCAAAGCCTTGGCTGATCGTGGAGACCTGGAACTGGAACTTGACCAGTTTCGGATCGAGAAGTTTAAACAACAAGTCATAGGTGCGCTGACCGTCGACCTCCGAGAGTTCAAAGTCCTCATTGTGAAGGCCCTGCTGGATGCCGGCCTGGGCAGCCTGTTCGCCCATTCTGTTGTATTCATCGGCGGCCCGCTTCACATCATCCATCGTCGGGTTCCGCGGCCCGGCGAGGGTTGGCACGATCATCTGCGTCAGGCCGAGGTCCTTTGCCCAGGCAATTCTGCCCGCCTGATTTTGCCTGAGTTCGTTGATGATGAAGTGAGAGCTCACGCATGTGACACCCGCATCGCCCAAAATTCTCCGCAGCTCGGCCCCTGCGTATTTGCCGATGCGGCCGAACCCCATCATGGCGTAACCCACTGGCGAGCACAACTCGATGGTCTGAAATCCGGCCTCGGCAAGCTGCTTGATCGTGCCGGGAAAATCCCGGGCGATCATCGTCCGGACCGGAAACGTTTGGCACCCAATGGGCATGCCAAGGGGATTGGCACGAAGTACCTGTGCGCCTGCAGACAGGAACCCGGCCACAGCGGCATTGGTCGCCGCATTCTTGAAAAACTCTCTTCTCGAAATTGCGGACATACACGCCTCCTTACGCCTTGGGGTGATAGTTGTAGCGGCGAGCTTTTGGTCGCCATCGCCGTATTGAAACGGCTGTAGGTGTGGCTATACAAAATCGCCGCCACGTCTCCACGAACGATTCTTTCAGCACGCCGTCAAATCTTGTAAGCGCTCCGATACGGCGGATCAACGTAGCCGTTGAGTTTCTCAGAATTCGTGACTCGCATGTTGGCTGTATCCCATTCTACCAACTCCCCGGGGAAACGCTGCGCGATGCAACCGAGCAGGAAGGCTTCGGTCACCGGACTCTGGAGTTCAAAATTGGCGAGCGGGGCCTGTTTTCCTCCTTTGCATGCGGCGATCCATTGATCGAGGGCAGCGTTCATCTGCGGTGCGCCCGGTTGCCAGGGCGGCGGCTGGTACTGGTATTTGGGCGATTCCGGGTAAACCCGAGGGTTGTTGCCATCAAATCCGGCAAGCAGGATGCCTTTGTCGCCGACGTACATAATGCCCTCGTTCTCCTCGCCGC
>JBAVYG010000237.1:0-16892 GCA_049698675.1 Terriglobia bacterium | reverse complement strand
GGCGCAGGCTCGCGACCCCCTCACCCGGTCATCCTCCGTCGGGCACCTTCTGTGGACGAGGCGAATAAACTGCAGAAATAAGCATAATAGATTGCAGGCGAGAGAGGAATGGTCTGCAGGTAAATGCGGAGGGACAAAAACACGTCCGCTGCTGGAAGCTGACCTTAGGACGCGGCAAGAATTATTTTTCCTTTCAGATCAGACACTTGGATTGTGACGGCGGCCACCATAAGCCCGGTAAGCCTCAAAGTGGCCCAGAAACCCCTAAGAATGGTGTCTCCGACTGTGCCCGATTTTGTCCCCGATTTTCCCGGTTTTCGCCCATCCCTAGCCCATGTCTCCAATTGTCCCAGATTCATAACCTTTCTTTTTCAAGCACGTACATCGCTTGCCTGCTACCCATCTAGCCCATGTCCCCGAATTGCGCAGAGAATTTGACATTGATCAGATATTAGGGGACAGCGCGCAAGCAGAATCAACAACTTACACGGACTTCCGAGACATACATCGGGGACAAACCTGCATTTCCTGCAGACTATTCTGCTCGCCAGCTTCGCGCCGCCCGCCCCGCCTAGCCCTAGTATGTTGCTCATTTATTGCCACATCCACGCAGCGCAAGGCAACACCATGCTCGTGCCTTATCTGCACTCTATTCTGCTATTCTATAGCCGGCGGCGGGCCACCCTCTCCCCCAAGGGGGAGAGGGCCGGAAGCTGCAACAGGCCAGGAGAATCTCAGCACAAATGTGGAAACTCCAGCAGCGGGGCTAATCAGGCTGCAGAAAAATTCGCTCCAGCTTTACTTCAGGGTTCTCTCGGCTTGCCCCGTGTTGTCCAGTCGGGCCATGACTTCGAAGCACGTCCGGCTGTTGTGATACGGGCATTTCCATTGATCCACTTTGAATTTGTCGTGGCTGGGTACGCCCTCTCGCGAGACCTTCCAAAACCACTCGCCGTGTTCGCGATCCACGATGTACTTCTCGATGAACTCCCAGCTCCTGCAAGCGGCCACGTAGAAGTGCTCCCGACCCGAAAGCTGATAGGCGTTCAGGAATCCCACCACCGCTTCCGCTTGAGGCCACCACTCCTTGTCGGTGTTGATGATCCCGTTCGCATCGGCCTCATAGAGCAGCCCGCCGTCGGGATCGACTGCCTGGTCGAGCACGGCCTGGGCCATCTGAATGGCTTCTTGCTGGACAACTTTGAGCATCGGCTCGTCGCCAAGCGTCTCGGCCGACTCGCAGAGGAGCCAAGTTCCTTCGATGTCATGACCAAAGGAGATATGATCGGATTTGGAATGCCACTCTTCGTCAAAGAACATTCGGAAGTGATGGGTCTCGCGGTCGATGATGTGCCCAAGGAAAATCTGGATGAGTTCCTTCAGGCGACTGCGCAATGCAGGGTTGTCCCGGCAGCGCAGGAGGTTGGCGTAGGCCTCGAGAAGGTGGAGGTGCGTGTTCATGGATTTCTTCTCGTCCATGTCGACCTTGCTCAGGCGCTGCTCGCGAGCTAGTGTCCAATCGCGCTCGTAGGTTTCGAAATAACCCCGGTGGAGTGCATCGTAGCTCGCCGACTCAATAGCCTCATAGAGCTGGATCGCTTTAGTGAGTGCGTCGTGATCGCCGGTGGCGCGATGGTATTCAGCCAGCGAGTAGACGGTAAACGCCTGGCCATAGATGCGCTTCTTGGATTCCACAGGGCGGCCGAGATAATCCACCAGCCAGAAGACGCCGTTGAACGCGGTGTCCCAAAAATACCGCGTGATGTAGTCGTAAGCTCGGCGCGCCGTTTGAAGGTAGGCCTCTTCGCCGTACACGCTGAAAGCCTTGGAGAAGGTCCACAGGATGCGCGCATTCAAGATGAGCCCTTTGTGCGCGAAGGGATCGATGGTGAGGTCGTTGGCGACCTGCCCCCGGAAACCGCCGTATTGCTCGTCAATCGCGTGCTTGAGCCAGAACGGCAGGATGTTCGATCGCAGTTCAGTTTCAACGCGCTGTCGCAGGTTGTGCACGGCGTTACGCCACGCGAAGTGGCGACCCCCTCACCCGGCCCGACCCGCGGGGCCCGCGGGGTCGGCGCTATGACTTTCAAGCCGCCGCCGAGGGCTCCGCGGCTTCGGTCCGGGCAATCGCTTGGTCGATCGCTTCGCCAGCCTTCAGGTGGTTGTACCAAGTGAACTTCAGCACGATGGAGGTCACGGCGATGATCGCCGCCGTGATCACGGCGTTGTGGAACTTCTGGATCACGATGTAGATGGGCAGAGCCACCAGGTTAACCTGCCAAGTGATGCCGACCACGACGTTGAACATATCGCGCCAGAAGTCCTTATTGCGCTCGAAGGCGGGATTTTCAGCGCGGACCTTGGCGAGAATAGGTCCCCAGAAGCCCCAGGGCCGCACCCGGCGATAGAAGTCTTTCAAAATTGCTTCATCTTCCGGCTTGGTCAGCAGAGTACCCGCCAGACATCCCACCAGGGAGATCGCAAGGACGAGCGGGAACACCAGCGCTACATTCAAGTTCACCGGATGCGCCTGTAGAATTCCCTGCACCAGGGAAACGTGGGGGAGAAGAATCGGCAGGATCAACGAGCCTGCAATGCCCGTGACCATTCCCCAGAAATACCCGTAGCCGTTGAACCGCCACCAATACCACTTCAGAACGTTGGACGCCGTGTACCCACCCCAGAGCCCGGAAACAATCCAAAGAACCACGGAGTTCACGGAGGCGACGTACCAGCCGATGGCCGCGCCCACCAGCACGACGGCGAACGAACTCAGATAGCTCAAGCGGACGTAGGTCCTGGGGCTGGCATGGGGGTTGATGAAGCGCTTGTAGATGTCGTTCACAAAGTAGGGCGGCGCGGCGTTCACCGTGGCCGCGAAGTTGGACATGAAGGCCGCCAGCAATCCGGCGATCAGGAACCCAAGCAGGCCTGTCGGAACAAACCGGCCCAGCGCGTAGGGAAGCACCATCTCGAAATCCACGTTCGTTCCCATGGCCCGAATATAATCACTGAAGAAAGCCAGGGCTAGGACGGTCAACCCGGTGATCAGGAAGTAGCGCGGAAAGGTCAGCACGACGTTCACCCAACTGCTCATCATGCATGCTTCGCGGGGATTCTTCGACGAGAGGACCCGCTGCATGTCGTAATTCGGCGCCGGGCCGGCCATGCTGATCAGCACTCCCTTGAACAACAACATCATGACGAAAAACCCAAAGATTCCGTAGCCGTCTTCCGCGATCTTCGCGTTTGCAGAGGTGATGAGCGCGGACCAATCGAGGTTCAGCTTCCAGCCGAAGAAGATCTGGTCCCAGCCCGCGGGGACAAAATGCTGAAGCGTGCCGGGCGCAACTTTCGCCATGGCAATGATGCCGACGGCAAACGAGGCAATCGACAGAATGCAGAACTGGATGACCTCCGTGATCACCACGCTGAACATACCGCCCTTGATCACGTAGATGGCGGTGATGGCGATCAAAATGGTAGCGTATTGATTGGGAGAAAGGTGCCAAGGCAGGAACGTCGCCGCAAACTTCCCGATCCCTTTGAACCCGTAACTGAAGAAGCCAATGATGCTGACGAAGGCGTAAACCACCACGATCAGGTGAGCAAGCTGGGCGCCACGGCCCGTACCGAACCGCGTCTTGATCCACTCCGCGCCGGTCATCACATTGGAACGACGCAACCACGCTGAGAGATAGACCATCAGGAAAACCTGGTTGAAGGTCGGCCAGAGCCACGGGATCCAGACGCTCTTCAGGCCGTAGATGAACATCCAGTAGACCAGCAGCATGGTGCCGCTGATGTCGAACATGCCCGAGGCGTTCGAAATGCCCAGCAAGTACCAGGGCATCACGTTGCCACCGAGGAAGTAAGCCTTGATGTCCCGGGAAGCCCGGTGGGAGACCCAATAGCCCACCGACACCGATGTGACCAGGTAAGCCACGATGATCGCGATGTCGATAAAATGAAGATGCATTCGTCACCTCAAGTCGCGCAGGCTGCCAGGCGCGGCGCTGTCTCGAGCCGCTCGCGCCGGGGTGACACAGTCTCGCTGCGTTTCCATCCGGCCGGAATCGCCGCTGCACGGTTCATTCCAGCACTCCGGCGAGAAGGAAGACCAGCATAGCCTGCCAGTTGATACAAATCTCATTGCTTGCGTAGGAGTCTTGATCGTCACTGTAGACCTTAGCGGGCGGCAGATTGGGAGGCAGGGCTTGGAGGACAGCGTCCTGCCTGGCGGCATTGGGACCGCCGGAGAGCAGCCCCGGCCAAGGTTCAGGATTCTTGTCGGCGCCACTGGGCCGATGATGCGGATGACGGTACGGGTTCGCGCCCACCTGCGTCACCCAGGAGAGTGAGAAGGTATTGCGCCCGAGAAGGTAATGGAGATTATCCAGGGCGGTCTCCACGAAGGCCGGGTCTGGCGAAAGAACATTCGTGACCAGCAACTGCACAGCGTAGTTGCCGGCCTGGCCGTTCGAACCCCACACGTAGTCTTTTGCGACTATGCTGATGCGGTACGGGTTGCTGCGCGTGCGGTCCACAATCTCGCGGGCCGCGGTGAGCGCCCCCTGCCGAATGCCGGCAACCACGCGGGCGTCCGCTCCTTGGCGAGTGGCCAGCGCATAGGCCCACAAACCCATCGGCGCCACGTCCCTCCAGGACTCAGGCACGGGAGCACGAAGATTCGGCAGGTACTTCGCATAGTTGTCGAGGAAATATCGGTTATAGACAGCGTCGCCTGAAGTTCGCCACAGCTCAGCCGCGGCCCACAACCGCTCATCTCCGCAATTCGCGTCGCCGTACTCGCCGGTCGAAATCTCCGGCGGATTCCTGAACGTCACGTTCGGATAACGCTCGGTCCAGGCCCAGGCTTGCCGGGCTGCTCGCAGGTTTTTCGCGGCAAAACTCTTGTCGAACGGCTCATAAACGCGGGCAGCAATCGCCGCGACTGCGGCCAGATCGGCGGTCGCGCACGTACTTTTGTACGGCGCGCTGCCGGTGCCGATCACGAGACTCAAAAGATGGTCTTCTTCCGGCATTACGAAGCCGGGAAACTGGGCGCTCGTCTGTTTGTGCCAGACGCCTCCATCGTCATCCTGCATCTTGAGCATCCACTCCAGATTCCAGCGGACCTCATTCAGGAGGTCCGGCGTACCGTTTCCGGTTTCGGGGATGTTCAGCTTGATGCTGGCAAGCTTCCGCCCAAAGATCTCCCAGGCCCACAGCAGCGTTCCCGTCGAAATTCCGGAGTTTACGATGTAGCGGCCGTAGTCTCCGGCGTCATGCCAGCCGCCGACGTTGTCGCGCGGGCCCTCTTTGCCGGAAGACGAATGGAAACTTCCCTTGAGGTGGCACGCGGCATGGGTGTGTCCCGGAAACTCAGGGCCAAGGTCTACCGCGGTCCCGCAGCGCTGTCCGTAAAACGCTCGCGTGGCGAGATAAAAGGTACGGGAAAATACATCCGGCCCAATGGAAAACGTCCAACTGCGGCCCACGCCGGGGACGTCGAGATAATACGTGCCGGCTTGCTGAAGGCGGGAAAAGTCCGCAGCCTGGAGAGTGTCGCCGGAGTTGGCGTCCGTGGCGCTGGCACTCAATTTCCCCTGAAAAACCGGGAGGTTATCGCTGGCGCGCTTTACCACGAACGTCTGCGCTGGAGCGCTGACTACAGCAATCTTCCGGGCGCTGATCGGATAACCCACCTGGTCCACTTTGATGTTCAGGCTGGGCGTCTCGCCGCCGCTCGCTACCGCCACTGAGAGGAAGATGAGAGGGAAGGAGATGACCAGCTTCAACAGGATTTCACGGCAGGGCGACTGAACCATCGAACCACCCCAAGAAGTGAGCATGATTGCGATCTCGCTTCGTCTCGACTCAGAAAGATCGAGCGGATGAGTGTCGCACTTTTTGGGGGGTGTTGCAATCGCGATCCTTACACCGCGATCCTTACACCGGGACGGCGGAGACAAACCTACCGATATCGTGGGGAACGCGAATGCGCCTGTTTTCACGCGGCATTCGAGTATAATTACGTCGCCATTCGTCAAAAAGGTCTGCGCTATTGCACAGGCCAGCCGCCAAGGACATGCGCGGGTGCGTCAGTGGCCGTGGGCAAATCATCTCAAGGAGCAATCATATGACGTTCGGGTTTTTCGATGACGAGCATAAAGAATACGTAATTACGCGGCCCGATACGCCATTGCCGTGGATCAATTACCTCGGATGCCAGGCTTATTTCGGGATCATTTCGAACACGGCCGGTGGCTATTCGTTCTACCGCGATGCCCGGCTGCGGCGCATCACGCGCTATCGCTACAACAATGTGCCCTTCGATCTCGGGGGGCGGTATATCTATCTGCGCGATGACGAATCAGGTGAATTCTGGTCTCCTTCCTGGCAGCCGACGCGGCACGATCTCGAGAATTACACCTGCCGGCACGGCATGGGCTACACCATCATAGGTTCTCGCTATCGCGGCATTGAGGGCCACACCAACTACTTCGTGCCGTTGGACGAGAATCTCGAGATCTGGCAGCTCACCATCACCAACCAGCGTTCCAAGCGCGCTGCGCTCTCGGCCTTCTCCAGCATCGAGTTCTGCTTGTGGGATGCGCAGGATGACGCCACGAACTTCCAGCGCAATTTCAGCATCGGCCAAGTGGAGGTCGAGGACGGAGTCATCTACCACAAGACGGAATATCGCGAGCGCCGCAACCACTTCGCGTATTTCGCCTGTTCGGGCAAAGTTGAGACCTTCGACACGCAGCGCGAAGTTTTTGTGGGACCCTATCGCGACTGGGAGAGGCCGGTGGGTGTCGAGCGGGGACGGTTAGCCAACTCCGTCGCTCACGGCTGGGCTCCCATCGGCGCACACCACGTGAAGCTCGAGCTCGAGCCTGGCGAGACGCAGCAGGTCATCTTCGTGCTGGGTTACCACGAGAACCCACAGGGCCAGAAGTTCGATCCGCCCGAATCGCAGATCCTCAACAAGAGAACGGTGAAGCCGGTCATTGCCAAGTATCTGGACTCGATCCACGTCAACACGGCCTTCGAAAAACTGCGGCAGTACTGGGCTAGACTGCTCGGGATCTGCCAGGTGGAGACCCCTGACGTACACACCAACCGCATGGTCAACATCTGGAACGCGTACCAGTGCATGGCGACCTTCAACCTGTCGCGCTCCGCCTCTTTTTATGAGTCCGGCATCGGACGCGGCCTGGGCTTCCGCGATTCCAATCAGGACTTGCTGGGCTTCGTGCACATGGTTCCATCGCGCGCGCGCGAACGTATCCTGGATCTCGCCGCTACGCAGGTGCCCACGGGTGGTGCATATCACCAGTATCAGCCGCTCACCAAACGCGGCAACAACGATGTCGGCAGCAACTTCAATGACGACCCGCACTGGCTTATCCTGGGCGTGGCGGCTTATTTGAAAGAGACGGGTGACTGGGGCATTTTGGACGAACCCGTCCCTTACGATAACCATCCAGGTTCAGAGCAACCACTGTATGAGCACCTAGAGCGGAGCTTCAAGTACACTCTAGACCGGCTCGGGCCGCACGGACTGCCGTTGATTGGCCGTGCCGACTGGAATGATTGCCTGAATCTGAATTGCTTTTCCGATACACCTGGGCAGTCATTCCAGACGACCACTAACAAGGACGGCAAGGTGGCCGAGTCGGTGTTTATCGCGGGACTTTTCGTGCTGGCGGGCCGAGAACTCGCGGACATTGCGCAACGTCGGGGCCTGGCCGAGGAAGCGAAAGATCATCTCGCCCAGGTGGCGAAGATGGAAGCAACCATCCGGCAACACGGTTGGGATGGCGAGTGGTTCCTGCGCGCCTACGACGACTTCGGCCGAAAGATTGGTTCGAAGGAATGCCGCGAGGGAAAGATCTTCATCGAAACCCAGGGCTTCTGCGTATTGGCGGGCGTCGGATTGGACGATGGCCTGGCTGTCAAGTCCATGGAATCGGTTAACAAATACTTGGCCACCGAACATGGCATCATTCTGCAGCAGCCCGCGTATTCGAAATACTATCTCGAACTGGGTGAGATTTCGTCTTATCCGCCCGGGTATAAGGAGAACGCCGGCATCTTTTGCCACAACAATCCCTGGGTGATGATTGCCGAGACGCGAGTCGGAAACGGCGATCGCGCCCACGACTATTATTCGCGGATCAATCCCTCGGCGCGAGAGCCGATCAGCGAGCTGCATCGTTGCGAGCCGTACGTCTACGCCCAGATGATCGCCGGGCGGGATGCTCCCACCTACGGTGAGGCGAAGAACTCCTGGCTGACCGGGACCGCGGCTTGGAACTATTACGCCATCACGCAATGGATTCTGGGCATTCGCACCTCCTATGACGGACTCCAGATTTCACCCGTCATTCCGAAGAGTTGGCGCGGATTCAAGGCCACCCGCATCTTCCGCGGCGTGACCTACCACATCGTCGTCGAGCGTGGGGGCGAGGGCAACCAAGTTGCCCTGAGGGTTGACGGCGTGCCCATTAAGGGCGACACTGTGCCTCTCCCGGGCGATGGCCGGCGGGGAGTCCTGGTGCAGGCGACGCTGAGTTAGTTCATAGCCGATGGCTGATTGAGAACGGTCGATTGGAAAAAGACGGAAATTCGGAACGCGAAACTGGATATTCGTCTCAGCGACTCGGCGTCGAGTCTCGATTTTCCGTTCTTTGGCAATAAGCAAGCACCGATTGAAAAATCGGCCATTGACGGAGGAAGACGTGTACACACCCAGTGACCAACGGTATGAGACCATGCAGTATCGGCGCTGCGGCAGGAGCGGTCTGCTCTTGCCCGCTATTTCCCTTGGACTTTGGCACAACTTCGGTGGAGTCGATGTCTTCGAGAACAGCCGGGCGATGCTGCGCCGGGCATTTGACCTGGGCATTACCCATTTTGATCTTGCCAACAACTATGGGCCGCCACCCGGTTCTGCGGAAGAGAACTTCGGGCGCGTTTTGAAGGCTGATTTCGCCGGCTATCGGGATGAGATGATCATCAGTACGAAGGCCGGCTGGCAGATGTGGCCGGGACCTTACGGCGACTGGGGATCGAGAAAGTACCTCCTGGCCAGCCTGGACCAGAGCCTCCAGCGCATGGGACTCGATTACGTTGACATCTTCTACTCCCACCGGCCCGATCCTCAGACTCCGATCGAAGAGACGATGCCTGCCCTCGACCAGGCAGTTCGAAGCGGAAAGGCGCTGTATGTTGGCGTCTCCAGCTACAACGTCCAGCAGACGGCGGAGGCGGTGAGAATCCTGCGCGAGCTGGGAACCCCCTGCCTCATTCATCAACCAAGGTACTCAATGTTCCAGAGAACCCTCGAAGGCGGATTGCTCGACCTGCTTGGAACTGAAGGCGTGGGATGCGTTGCCTTCTGTCCGCTTGCGCAGGGGCTGTTGACGAATCGCTATCTGGATGGGATTCCTAGCGACTCGCGGGCTTCCAAGCCACATGGATTTCTGAAGAGGAAGGACATCGAGGAACGCCGGCTCGACCAGGTGCGCGCCTTAGAGCAACTGGCCCGCCAGCGCGGGCAGACGGTCGCGCAGATGGCGCTGGCCTGGGTCCTGCGGGACGACCGCATGACCAGCGCGCTGATCGGAGCCAGCCGGACCGAGCAGATCGAGCAGAACGTCGCCGCACTCGCGAACTTGAAGTTCTCAGCCGAGGAACTGCGGAGGATTGACGAGATACTTGCCCAGCAGACTTCATGAAGAGCCAGCGTCCTCCGCAACGACCCAGCTAAACTACACCTCGACGGCCCGGCGCAGTCTGCATTCATGGTATACTCGGTCGGAGCGGAACGCCGGAAATGCAAATCCCGGCGGAATCCGTGACCCGACCTTGCGAGTCGAGTATTGCCGCTAGCTCGGTGCCTCAGGCGTTCATGAGGATGTCCGGTGTAAAGGGCGAGAGATTGACGGTCTGGGGTGCGCTGAAGGAGCCATTTTCGAGGGTGCTACCCAAAACCTGCTTACACCCACCCAGATTCCAAGGCACCTGGAGGTGTGGCCGCGGCAACGTCGAAAGAAATCCCGGCATCCGTATTGATTTCACCAAGTCCGTGCTGGCTCTGCTAGTATGTGCCGCGTGCTTCGGGGCTTCTACGAACCCTGGAGCCGTGGCCGAGGCCAACACGGGCCTTGCGCTGGCGCGCCAGAAAAAGTACGAACTTGCCATTCCGCATTACCGGGCGGCCATCGCGCTGGATCCTCATCTGCCCGGCGTTTACCTGGATCTCGGCTTGGCCTACTTTAAGCTGGACAAGCTCCCCGAAGCCGCTTCCGCATTCGAACAGGCCATAAAAGCCGACCCCAGCAGCTTTCAGGCGCGAGTGTTGCTTGGGATGAGCTATTTCGGCAGCCGCAGATTCGATGCCGCCGCGGCCCAACTGAAAGTTGCGGCCGCGCAGCAGCCCGACAACACGGAATTGCGATACAAGCTGGCCCAAAGCTACTTATGGTCAAAACAATACCAGGGCGCGATCGATGAGTTCCGGTTTCTGCTGACCAAGAACCCGGATTCCGCGCCCGTTCACATGCTGTTGGGCGAAGTGCTCGATGCGGCAAACCAGGAAGACCAGGCCACGGCGGAGTTTGAAGCTGCGGTGAAAGCCTCGCCGCGCGAGCCCGAGGTTCACTTCGGTCTTGGATACCTCTATTGGAAGCGGAAGCGTTACGAAGATGCCCGCCGCGAATTCCAGGAGGAATTGGCCAATCAACCGCAGCACACGCAAGCCTTGGCATATTTGGGCGACGCAGAAATGCACGCGGGGAACGAAAAAGAAGCCGAGGAACATCTGCGGCGGGCGTTGAAGTTGGATTCGAATTTCCGGCTCGCGCATCTGGACCTCGGCATCCTTCTGGCGAGCAGGAACGACTCCAGCGGAGCCGAACGTCATTTTCGTGAGGCGATCCGCATCGATCCGTCGAAGCCCGATGCGCATTACCGTCTGGGCAGGCTTTGGAATTCTTTGGGCCGTAAACAGGAAGCAGATTCCGAGTTTGCCAAGGTGAAGGCGCTGGCGCCAGAAGAGCAGCAGGAGCCGCTCCTCAAGGTATCAGGACGCGGGAGCAAGCCGTCGCCATGAAAAGAGCATCGTTTGTGTGGCGCGGAAAAAACGCCCCGATAAAGTCCGTTGCAGCGTCGCCGATTCTCTGGACGGTAGCGGTTTTGTTGGCTGCCCTTTGGGTAGCCGCTTCCAGCCGGGATACCGAGACCCCCATCCACTTCGTTTATCGGCCGATCGACTTCAAGCTCGATAGTTGTGAGACCCCGCAGCGCCACGCGCCGGAAACCATGGCCGGTGGGGTGGCTGTTTTCGACTATAACAACGACGGCTATCTGGATGTTTTCTTCACCAACGGAGCCGATATTCGGACGTTGAAGAAGACCTCTCCAAAGTACTCCGACCGCCTCTTCGAAAACGACGGCAAAGGCCACTTTACCGATGTCACCGAAAAGGCCGGTCTCGCAGGCGTAGGCTTCGACAACGCCGTTGCGATCGGCGATTACGACAACGACGGTTACGAAGACGTCTTCGTGGGCGGCGTCCACGGCAACCACCTATACCATAACAACGGCAACGGCACGTTCACGGATGTCACGGCGAAGGCGGGGCTGGACAAGCCGGACAGCGAATATGGCCCCTTGTGGTGCGTCGGCGCGGCCTGGCTGGATGTGAACAACGACGGGCTTTTGGACCTTTTTGTGGTCAACTATTTCGCTTGGGACATCAACACCGAACGCACCTGCGAGGCGGCGCCGGGCGTGTTCGACTACTGCCATCCGAAATTCTATAAGCCCACCCCCAATCAGTTATTCCTGAACAACGGCGACGGGACCTTCCGGGATATTTCGGCGGAATCGGGAATCCGCGCCCATCCCGGAAAGGGCATGGGGGTGGGGATCGCGGATTACGACCTGGATGGTTTGATGGATATTTTCGTGACCAACGACAAGATGTATAACTCGTTTTTTCATAACAAGGGCGGCGGGAAATTCGAGGAGATCGCTTTCCAGGCCGGCCTGGCGCTCGCCGCGAACGGAGAGTTCATTTCAGGGATGGGGGTAGACTTTCGGGACATCGATAACGATGGTTATCCCGACATCGCTTTCGCAGCGCTCGATAAGGAGACCTTTCCGCTATTCCGGAACCTGGGGACGGGCAGTTTTGAGGAGATCACCGAACGCAGCGGGCTGGCTTGGCTCAGCCTGCCGATGGCAGGCTATTCGCCCACCATCGCGGATTTTGACAACGATGGATGGAAGGACATGTTTGTCACGCGCGGGCACGTTCAGTCGCTTGGGTATGCGTCGCGAGTGCAAGTGGCACAGCCTAACACCGTGTTTCGGAACCAGGGCGGGGCGAGATTTCAGGCCCTCACTGCGGAAGCAGGTTTGACTGCGCAACCACCCAGCCGGCATCGGGGCTCGGCGATAGGAGACCTGAACGGGGACGGGCGTCTGGACGTCGTGGTCAGCGCCATCAACGCGCCTGCCGAGATTTGGATCAACGACAGCCCGGGGGGCAATCACTGGCTGGAGTTCAAGCTGGAGGGCACGAAGAGCAATCGCGATGGCATCGGAGCGCGAATCAAGGTGGTGGCCGGAGGGACCACTCAATACAACCACGTCTCTTTCGCCGCCGGGTATGCCTCTTCCAGTGCCGGACCCACTCACTTCGGCTTGGGCCCGAACAAGTCGGCAGATCGTGTGGAAATCCGCTGGCCTTCAGGTATCACCCAGGAGCTCAAGAACGTACCCGCCGATCAGATCGTCAAGGTGAAAGAGCCGCCCAGGTAGCCGGGGACGACCCGGTTCATTTGCAGCAAAGACAGCTTTCAGCAGTCAGCCATCAGCCTTCAGCTTGCAACTCAAGAGGGGACCTTTTCTGGTCTCGGCTGATTGCTCACTGCTGACGTCCAACTACCCCACCAGAAAAAGAACCGGCCAGCAGTCTCGCTAACGAGGCTGCTGGCCGGAGGTAGTTAGAACCTTGTCCCCTTTGTGCGTGGGGCCGATGTTAGCACCCACCCCGCCCGCGCCGCGATGGGCGCGCGAGCGGAGCGAAGTCCTCAATGCGTCTAGAAGTACAGCTTCAACCCGAGTTGCAGCACCCTCGGGTCGGTGGCGCCAGTGACGCGTCCGAAGGTACCGGACGAGAAGCCACTGTCGACGGAGTTCCATTGCACGTGGTTGAACGTGTTAAAGGTCTCGAAGCGAAGTTCGAGACGGCTGCCGCGCGCTTCGCTAATCGAGAAGGTCTTGAAGAGCGAGATGTTCCAGTTGTCGCGGCCAGGACCGTAGACCGCGTCGTACCCAGCCGTGCCCCAATCTCCGGGCGTCGGTGTCGAAAAAGCCGACTTACTGAACCAGGCGCCCTCGGTCTTCGGATACGAGATGCTCCCCGAGAGGTCCGGCCGGTTCGTGGCACTGGGGAGACCATTGCCACCGGCCGTCCCACCCAGACTGATGTTCATCGTCGGACCAGTCTCGGCAGTGACGATGCCTGACAGTTCCCATCCGCCCAGCCCCGTTCTCAGGGCGTGGTTTGGACTGTGCTTGAGAAGCGGGATCTGGTAGATGAAGTTGGCGAAGAAGACCTGCCGCCGATCGAATATGCCCGGCCCCATATCGTAGCGCCAGTCGTAAGGATTTGAGTCGCCGGAGACATCCCCGCCATTTTGCGCGAAGCTCCCCGGGTCGATAGACTTGGATAACGTGTAGGCGGCCTGGACCGTGAGGTCGCGCGTGAGCTGTCCGCGGAGGCTAATCTGGAGTCCGTTGTAATGGGCGTTTTCGTCATTCTTAGCCATGTCGATCGTGTTGAAACCCCGATACGGAACCAAGCTGTTGTAAGTGGCGTCGCCGTTCGCGATCAGAGCGGCCAAGTCACTTTGAGGTGGGTTATTGATCTGCTGGAAGTAGCTCTGATGGCGTCCCTGGCTTCCAACGTATGCCACGGACAAGACCGCCTTGGCCCCCAACTGGCGTTCCACGCCGAGGCTGTACTGGCTGTCTCTTGGTGCAGGATAATTTAGCGACTGTCCGGTAAGGCCGGCGACAACGATTGGCGCCTGCGCGGTAGTGAACACGTTGCCAGTGGCGACGTCCAGCTTCGCATTCTCGAAGGAAACATTGTAAAGACTAGCATGGGCACTGAACGGCACGTTCGTGCCGCCGTCGTACATGTCGTTCCCCTGAATGCGCTCGTACATGATGCCGAAGCCGCCGCGAATAACCGTCTTGCCCGAGCCCGTGAGATCGTAAGCAAAGCCGATACGCGGCCCAAAAGCGTGCCAGTCGGGGTTCACCATACCCTTAGGAACTCCGGACTGGCCGGCGAGGCCGACTCCGTTCAAATAGAATTGCCAGCCCGCCAGAATGGAATTGGGACTCGTGCCCAGAGCCGCTGCCGGAGTGTTGACGGGGTCGATATTCCCATTTGGCAGGAGGACGGCCGCGTTGGCCGGATTGTACTGGTTGGGATAGAAGTCCGAATATCGGTTGTTCGCCTCATAGGTGTGGGGGATTCCATCCCACCGCAGGCCCAAGTTCAGGGTCAGGCGCTTCGTGGCGCGCCAGTTGTCCTGAAAGTAGGCCGCCGGGGAAATGTTGTTCCAGTGTCCGGCGTCGTGAACGCCATCCTCGCCATAGCTGTTGGATAAACCCAACAGCATGTCGGCAAAGTCATACCCGGTGTAAAGGCCGTTAAAGCTGAACGAGCCCTGGGTGTCGGCGAACACATCTTGGACTTTCTTGTAAAGCGCCCAACTGGCGCCCATCTTGAGCTGGTGTGCTCCCTTCACCCAGGAGATGTCGTCGCGGATTTGCCAATCGTCCGCCTTGTTATTCCATGGGACCCAATTGGCAGTGTAGTTCGTGCCGGTGGCGCCACTCAGGTTGATCGCCGGGATGCGGTTGTCGGCGTTGGGGCCCGGAAACACCCGGCCAAATGTGAACCCGCTGGGTGCATCGTACGTGCCAGTGGGAAGGATGTGGATGCGGTTGCCGTTATAGTTGAACGCGGTCTCGTTGATCAGCGTCGGGCTGATGGAGTAGGTCGCATGTATCACGTAGCTATACGCGGGGTTGCCATATGTGTTGGCCATGGTGGGCACGTTATCGCCGCTCCAGATGGTGGTGCCGTAGCCCTGCAACACCTGCTCGGAAACCCAGTGTCCGAAAACCGAGAACTTGTCGTTGAACGTGTGATCGATTCGGGCAAGCTGTTCCTGCGCGTTCGTGGGTGGACTGTTGCCGCCCCTGTATTGCAAGACCCCAGTTGTGCCAGTCGGTACAAGGCTTGCAGTAGGGAAAATCTTGGAAGTGTTCAGCAGGATCTGTGCGTTCGGGTCGATGAGGCTCGCAGGGATCGTGTTGTTGGTGAATTTATGTAAGACGGCTGGGACGTAGCCTGCCGGCAGAGTTGTCGGAGGTGGCCCGCAATTGCCAGCGGAGTCAGCCGTGCTGAGGGTTTGACCGGCGTTTGCGAAATTTGCAGCAATCGTCGAATCGACTTGGTTCGTGCAGGGCGTGTGCACTCCACCCGTCGGTGTAGCAGTCATCAGAGCGCCGGCGGACGTGGGGTACTCGCTGGGGTCAGGAACGTTGGTGTTCAGCGTACCGCCCTGGATGAGTTTGCGCCACTCCTGGTTATAAAAGAAGAAGGTTTTGTGCTGGCCGCTCTCGTGCAGGCTAACCGGGCCGCCGACGTTGAAGCCAAACACATTGAACCTCAACTCCGGCTTGGTTAGGGAAAAGGCGTAGACGGCGTCAAGGTCGTCGTTGCGGTCAAACTCCCACGCCGTGGCATGGAACTGCTTGGTTCCGGACTTGAGAACCATGGTCATGGTGCCGGCCGAAGAAAGGCCATAGTCGGCACTGTAATTCGAGGTAAGGGCGCGCCACTCCGCAATGGCGTCCTCGGAAGGCATGATGCTCATCCCGCCTCCGCCCCCGCGGTCCGCATCTTCTCCACCATCGAGCAGCCAGATGTTGTGAACCTCGCGCTGGCCGTTGAAGCTCACGTTGGCGTTACCAGTCGACGACGTCGGGAACTGAAAGTCGGGCTGGAGGCTGGAAGCGCCCGGGACCAGGGCCTCCAGGTTATAGAAGCTCCTCCCGTTCATGGCGAGATCGGCGATCTGACGGTCGCTGACCAGGGAGCTGACCTCCCCCGAATCCGATTGCACAGCGACGGGGGTTGCTTCCACGGTGATGCTCTGTTGTGTGCTGCCGAGTTCTAACTTGAAATCCACACGTAATCGATCACCGACGGTCAGCACAATGTCCTTTTTTTCGCCCACCTTGAAGCCCGTGGCTTCCGCGCGCACGACAAAGTGGCCGATGCGAAGGTCAGCGGCTACATAATCCCCAGCCGCGCCCGTGCTAACGCGCCACACCTGGCCGGTGTCGGTGTTTGTGACCGTAATGGCCACGTTGGGAACTGCGGCATTCGACGGGTCCGTCACAGTTCCGACAACGGTGGCTTCCTGAGCGAGCGCCGAAAGACAAAACGCTCCCAGGAGGCCGCAAATCAGAAAAATTCCTCGAAGACTAAGCTGCTTCATGTTTACCTCCATTAGCAAGAACTTGAGTTTTTCAAAGTGTTGCATTTAGCACTCCTATCAACCAAATTATGTCAACTCCCGACTTCTGAGTTGTAGTGCGAGTGGCGCGTCCACCGACAGGCGGCCGACGGCAGTAAGGTCTGGCTGCAGTTGTAGTCTAGCGCCGCCGTCCGCGACCCGTAGTGCAACGCGCCCTGAGTATTCGTGTTTTTCGGGTTATTCCAGGGAGGGCTGTTTAACCAGCGCTCCGAGACATGATTCGTAGCGTTGAGACCGTTGTTG
>JBAVYG010000236.1:0-1632 GCA_049698675.1 Terriglobia bacterium | reverse complement strand
GATCGAATACAAAGCCAAATGGCGCCCCTTCAATATGGCTTGTGAGAATGTCACTGACCAAAAAGGCACATTTGGTATTGCCCTTCGAAGCTTTCTCCTTGGCCTTCTCAATTGCAATCTCTGAAGTGTCAATTCCTACGACATGGAAGTTTTGTTGCGAAAGCCATATCGCGTTGTCGCCAGTGCCGCATCCGATATCCAACGCTTTACAGGGTTTTATGGGCGTCGTGGTTACTGTCTGAATGAGATTGGAGTCAGGTTTGCCAATATCCCAAGGGGTGTCGCCAGCTTGATATCTTTCCTTGAAACGGTTTTCTTCTGCCATCGTTCCCCCTTCGAAGGCGGGCTGTGTCAATCCAAAAAGGCCGGACCGCCCGCAACCCCGCGCTCATAAGGATCGAAGAGCTCGCTTTCGAGTTCTTGGTATTCTAACTCAGGAAAAGCTTTGGTGGTTCAGGTGTGCAAACACGGTGGAGGTTAGCTGGCACACAAATACTCAAACTCCGGCACGACCTTGAATGGTATGTCTGGCGCCGCGACCCGGCCCGCAAGCTGGTCGATCAATTCCATTGACGCGTTGCCCAGGAATTTCGCGGCTTCACGGATGTGGGGAATCCTTTCCGGCTTGAATCCCATGAGCCTCGCGCACGTTGCATCCGCGGCTACGGGATCATCTGAAAGCACAATGCTGTGGAGCGGCCGGGAGGTCCCGGCAAGAGGACCGTTTCCTTCCATCGCCACGATGCCATCAGCGATGACGAAATGAATCGGCACCGTCGCACAAACGTCGAGGATACTCTGCTGGATTCCGCTCCAGTGCAGGATGTTCTTGGGCCAGCCGTACTTTGTGCCTGGGACAACGCCAAACATGTTCTTCATGCTCAGCGTGACACCCGACCAGTGATGGGTTTTCACCTTGGGCATAGAAACAACGAAGTCATGGCTGAGCACTGTGCGTGGGAGAAAAAGATGGCCCAAGCCAGTGTAGTTTGCGCAGAGCTTGATCTTAACCAGCTCATCTCGGTTCAGATCAACAAAGGGAATATGCTGTTTGGCGAGTTCGTCTTGGAACCCACTTTCAAAAAGTACAAGTTGTGTGTCCCTCTGGTGCCCCGGGCCTTCAGCGACGGTGACAGAGAGAGCACCAAGCCGCCTGAAGCACTCCGCGGCGGCAGTGACTAGAACGGGGTGGGTGTTGACGTTAACTCCCGGCACGAAGTCCACGAGATTCGGCTTTAGGAGAACCGACTTTCCAGCGATATTGAGATCGAATAACCGGAAGGCGCTCATCAAGGTCCATTCAAGCTGTTCCGAATACTCGTCCGCTCGCACGATGGCAACGCGTGAACGGGCGGGTCGCCGGACTCGGTCGTATTTGGGCAAGAGAAAGGGAGCGGCAGTCGCGGCTCCCGCTGCAAGTCCGACAGAACCGGCTAGCAAGCTTCTTCTTGTCATGCGATCACCTTGAAAACGTTGCCTTCGACCAGGCAATCAATGGCTAGGATCACAGCGGCCAGGGTGGCAGAATCCGCGAGGAAGCCTTTATCGCTGAGAGTGCAGAGGCGAGCAAGCAAACCCTCAACGGGCCGGTCGTAGGCATCGAGAGCCAGGATGGACCAGGCCAAGCTCCAA
>JBAVYG010000235.1:0-7371 GCA_049698675.1 Terriglobia bacterium | reverse complement strand
GAGGGGATTACTCCCGGCACGCCTATTATCCATTTTGGAACTGGCACCGGCATGTTGCTCGAGGACATGCGGGACGCCGGCGGCGACATCATGGGTCTTGATTCCCACGTGGAACTGGACGAGGCCTGGGCGCGCCTGGGCTACTCGGTGGGCGTCCAGGGCAATCTCGACCCCATCGTTCTGTATGCCGACCAGGCTTACATCCGCTCGCGCGTGCAGAGGATTCTGAACCAGGCAGGCGGAAAGCCGGGGCACATCTTCAACCTGGGGCACGGCCTGCTTCCCGACACGCCCTTCGAGAACGTGGTGGCATTGGTAGACATGGTCCACGAGTTGAGCGGCACCCGGTAGCGGCTCTTCCAACTGCCAGTGACTGAGGGTGTGGAATTTGCCGTGACGACTGAATCGGCGATCTCGAACGGCCGGCGTTGGTCCATCGTGGCGCTGCTCTTCCTGGCGTCAATGATTAATTACCTGGACCGCGCCACCCTCTCGGTGGCCCTGCCGCTCATCTCGGTAAGCCTGAACCTCGCCGCCGGGACCAAGGGCCTGCTGCTTTCCGCCTTTTTCTGCTCCTACGCGCTGATGCAGGTGCCGGTCGGCTGGTGCGTCGATCGGTACAATCTGCGCTGGATTTACTTCGGCCTTTTTGCCTTATGGTCGTTAGCCTGTGGCCTCACAGGATTTGCCGCAAGCTTGGGCGTGCTGATAGCTTTCCGCGTACTCCTTGGGATTGGCGAGTCGATCTACCTTCCAGGGGGGACAAAGATCGTCAGTGTTCTGTTTGAGCCCCGGGAGCGGGGCCTCCCATGCGGAATCTTTGACAGCGGCACGCGCGCTGGGCTTGTCATTGGTGCGCCGGTCGTCGCGTGGCTCATCGTCCGCTTTGGCTGGCGGAAGATGTTTTTCTTAGTGGGCTTCTGAGCCCTCCTCTGGCTCATTCCCTGGTTGATGGTCTTTCCCTCACGACTCTCCGAGCGGAGACAACGGCCGGCAGCCCCCCGACCGTCTGAAGCCCTTAGGGATGTTCTCGAGCATCTTCTCAGCCGCAACCTGATTGGTATTTGTCTGGGCTTTTTCTGTTTTGATTATTACTGGTACCTGCTGGTCACCTGGCTTCCCGACTATCTTGTAACGGTGCGACATTTGACGATTCTGAAGGCAGGTCTTTACGCTTCCCTTCCTTACCTCGTCTGGGGCATCAGCGAGCCTGTAGGAGGGTGGATTGTGGATCGCCTGATCCGCTGGGGATGGGACGAAACCCGCTCGCGCAAGGGCCTGATCACGGTGGCATTCATTACCGGCCTCCTCCTAATTCCTGCGGCACGCGTCCAGGACGCTCATGCCGCTATCATCCTGATCATGGGCGCTTCGCTGGTCGGGCTGGCCACAGGAAACCTGCTCGCGATCCTGCAATCGTGCGCTCCACCGGAACATGTAGGAGTGTGGACAGGATATGAGAACTTCGCGGGAAACCTGGGCGGGATCATTGCGCCCGCGGCCACGGGGTTTCTCATCGCCCGGACAGGCTCCTACCTGCCCGGGTTCGTGTTGGCCGCTTTGGTCCTCCTCACTGGCCTGCTGGCGTACTGGTTCATGGTGGGAGAATTGAAACTTCA
The DNA here is from genome assembly GCA_049698675.1 of Terriglobia bacterium. Lineage (GTDB taxonomy): Bacteria > Acidobacteriota > Terriglobia > UBA7540 > UBA7540 > CAVROP01. The sequence goes on along the minus strand of JBAVYG010000235.1, from coordinate 5,752 downwards.
GGCTCAACCGTGACCCGCCCATGAAACCACAACGTGCATTCATCCACAAAATGAAGGGTTTGAAAATTCCTCCATGATAGGTTAGCCTAATCGCGGCAGAGTTCGGCACTGCCCAGGTGCGACTCGCCGTCGCTGGTTCTTACAGAGACAAGGAATGGAGCCGCCGGTAACAACTACTCCTGCACAGGCCGCAACCCCGACACGGACCTTCGCTTTGGGCGGGCTCGTCACGAGCCTCCGTCCTCAGCAGTGGGTGAAAAACGGCTTCGTTTTTGCTGCCTTGATCTTTTCCCGCAGCATCACCGATTGGCATCGCAACGGGCGCGTAGCGGCGGGCGCGCTCCTATTCTGCATGATTTCCAGCGCCGTTTACCTTTTCAACGACATCCTTGACGCGCCGGAGGACCGGAAACATCCCCTGAAGAGACTGCGGCCGCTGGCTTCGGGGAAACTGGGCGTGGGAACCGCCTCGATAGTGGCGATAATACTCGCCATCCTCTCCTTGTATGGGGCGTGGATTCTCGACCACACGTTCTTCATCATCTTGTTGACGTATGCCGTCATCAACGTGCTGTATTCGTGGGTACTGAAGCGTGTCGTCTTGCTCGACGTTTTTGTTATCAGCGCCGGCTTCGTCTTGCGGGTGATAAGCGGGGGAGCGATCATCCACGTGGAGATATCTCCCTGGCTGGTAGTGTGTGCCACGCTGCTCGCTCTGTTCCTGGCTCTCAGCAAGCGCCGGCATGAGTTAGTGGTCTTGGGAAAAGACGCGGGCGACCACCGCTCGATCCTGGCTCACTATTCGCCATATTTTCTGGACCAGCTGATCGGGATTGTTACCGCTTCCACCGTAATGTCCTACGCGCTCTACACACTTTCACATGACGTGCAGGTAAAATTTCCCGGAAAGCGGCTCGAGCTCACGATTCCATTTGTCCTTTTCGGAATCTTTCGATATCTCTACCTCGTGCACCAGAACGAAGAGGGAGGAAACCCGACGCGGTTGCTTTTCACGGATCCAGTCTTGCTTTCGGTTGTGCTGTTCTGGGCGGCTTCCGTCATTTTCATCATCTACCTTTAGACGGAATTGACGATTTTCGATTGATCCCGCCGAGGCGGGACCGATTGAAAGGGGAGGAAGTTGCCACGCTGCTTTTTCAATCGTCAATTGACAATCAGCAATCGGCAATGAAAACCCCGTCTTCGCTTGCGGCCGAAGGCCCCGCTGTACGCACCATGGCAGAACTTTTTGTAACTCAGCCACTCTCCGGCTGGGGTCGTTTCCCCGTCGAACGTTGTAATGTCTACCGACCCGAAAGCCGGCGCCAACTGGCCGCCATCCTGGAGTCCGGCGCCCAGCCATCCTTTACATCGTTCGGGCTGGGGCGTAGCTACGGCGATGCGCCCTTGAACAGCCAAGGCGGCGTCATCTGTCACACACGGCTTAACCGGTTTCTCGCCTTCGATGCGCAGGCCGGGGTACTGGAGTGTGAAGCCGGTGTCAGCCTCGCTGAAATCCTTCAGTATTTTCTGCCCCGCGGTTTCTTCCTGCCGGTGACGCCGGGGACGAAATTTGTTACCGTGGGAGGAGCGATCGCTGCCGACGTGCACGGCAAGAACCACCATCAAGATGGCACCTTCGGAAATTTTGTTCTGGATTTCAAGCTGCTAACACCAAACGGCGAGACACTCTCCTGTTCACCGAATGACAACTTCGAAGTCTTCTGGGCAACGCATGGGGGCATGGGACTGACAGGGGTAATTCTCAGCGCCAGGATCAAACTGCGGCCCGTCGAGTCAGCGTGGGTGCTGGTTGATTACCAGAAAGCGACAAACCTGGAAGACGCGCTGGTGAGGATGACCGAAAGCGACATCCGTTACCAGTACTCGGTGGCCTGGATTGATTGTCTGGCGACGGGCAGGCATATGGGAAGAGCGGTTTTGATGCGAGGAAACCACGCCCCCGCGAATGAGCTGCCGGCAAGCATTCGGGATCCCCTAGCCGAGCCGCCCCACCGTCGTTGGACGCTCCCTTTCGATTTTCCTTCACTGGCGTTGAACAGTCTTACGGTGCGCGCCTTTAACGCTTTCTATTACCGTGTGCATCGGAATGCCGCCCGTCAACTGGTTGACCTCGAGAAGTTTTTTTATCCCCTCGACGCGATTCAACATTGGAACCGCTTGTACGGGCGCAGAGGCTTTGTCCAATACCAGGTGGCACTGCCTCTGGAGGGAGGACTGGAGGGACTGAAAGAAGTCCTGACGCGGCTGGCCCGCTCGCGCCGCGCCTCCTTCCTTGCGGTGCTGAAGCGTTTTGGGAAGCCGAACCCCGGCCTGCTTTCTTTCCCCATTCAAGGTTACACCTTGGCCTTGGACCTTCCCGTCGCCCGCGGGTTGATTCCTCTTCTGCACGAATTGGACCGGGTGGTTCTGAATTACGGCGGCAGGATTTACCTGGCGAAAGACGCGGCTATGACTTCGCACAGCTTCGCCGCGATGTACCCGAAGCTTGAACAATTCAGAGCTATCAAAAGCAGGCTTGACCCGCGTGGTCTGCTTTCTTCATCCATGGCTCGGAGGCTCGCAATTGTCGAGAAGTGACGCTGCGCGGCACCGCCGCCACCAAACGCACCTTGTAGGGCCGAACGGCGTTCGGCCCTGGGCGAGCGCCGCTCGCCCCTACAGGCCATCGTCAACTGAGGAGGTATGGGCGTGCCAAGTGTGTTGATTCTGGGCGCGACTTCGGCAATTGCCTCCGCCCTGGCAAGAGAGTTTGCTGCTCATAAGTTCGACCTCGTTCTGGGGGGCCGCGACCGGGGAGAATTGAGCGCGCTTGCCTCCGATCTTAGCCTTCGCTACGGGATTCGAGCCGGAGTCCTTTCCTTTGATGCCCTTGACACACAGACTCATGCTTCAACCCTGCGATCTTTCCTTTCTGGAGCAGGCAACGCTCTGGAGGGAGTCGTGGTTTGCATGGGGTACCTGGGTGATCAGGCAAAGGGCCAATGCGATTGGGAGGAAGCCCGACGCATCCTCGAGACCAACTTCACCGGTTGCGTTTCTGCCCTCAATATTCTTGCCAACCATTTCGAGCCAAGGCGCGCCGGTTTTATCTGCGCCATTTCTTCCGTGGCCGGAGACCGGGGCCGGCAGAGCAACTATCTCTACGGCGCGGCGAAGGCAGGCCTGAGCACCTTTCTTCAAGGACTGCGCAATCGCTTATTCCACGCCAACGTTAAGGTCATTACCGTTAAACCAGGTTTTGTCGACACACACATGACGTACGGGCGTCCGGGGCTGTTTCTGGTGGTATCCCCCGAAAGCGTGGCCAAGGGCATTTTCCGAGCTATCGCCAAGGGGAAAGACGTCGTTTACTTGCCCTGGTTTTGGCGTCCCATCATGCTGATTGTCCGGTCCATCCCTGAAGCGATCTTTAAGAGGTTGCGCACGTAGAGCCATAGCGCCCATGCAAGACGAGGCTTGGCGTTGTACGCTCGGCCGCTCTCCGAGATTCCAAAGCGGGAATCGCGGGTTGGGCGCAGGGGCGCGGCGGCGCCTCGCCCAGAGTGAGCCACGGAGTTGCAACTATTGGAGATTGCGGAGTATAGTCGCACCTCTGGTTTAGCGCCGGCAACCTGCCCCCGACGTGCGTGGGTCTTGTCGGCAGCAGAGAATGCCGCCAAGACCCACGCAGTTCACGGCAGGCCGGGGCAGGCGGCACTGCAAGAAATGCTTGTCGCTTTATTTTGCAGACATTCGGACGACACGCGGGGTGAATCATGTCGACTTCAAGGCGCAAGTTTCTGGAATCTTGTGCGGTGGGCGCGGCGGCGGTTGGCGTGGCAGGAATGCCCTCCGCGCTGGGGGTAGCCCTGCGGGGCGTGAAAGGCGGTATGGCCCCAGGGGGGTCTCCTGGCGGGGGTGAAGGCGGAACGCCGGATCCAGTCTTCCGACCGCTCACCGACGCGGCGCTGGAGACGGCGCGCTCGCTGGGCGCCAGCTACGCCGACATCCGCATCGCGCGCTACCGCGATCAGTTGGCGTCTCTGCGCACGCAGGCGGAACCCGGCGGAAGCAAGATCCAACATGTGCCTCGCGTGAGTGATCGTGAGAGCTTCGGTTTTGGCGTGCGCGTACTGGTGAACGGCACATGGGGCTTTGCGGCAGGGAACAAGGTGGAGCGCGACGAAGTAGCTCGAATCACCGGCGAGGCAGTAAATGTCGCGAAGACGAATTCCGCCCTGATGCGCGAGCCCGTGGAACTCGCCCCGGTCACCCCCGCTGTGGACCTTTATCGCACCCCCTTCACCAAGGACCCCTTTGCTGTCTCGCTGGCCGAGAAGGTGGACTTCCTGCGCACGATCAACGACGAGGTGATGAAGACACCCAAGGTCTTCATGGCCATGTCGTACATCTCCTGCCGCTTCGAGCACAAATGGTTCGCCTCGACGGAGGGCTCGTACATCGAGCAGTACATCCAGCGCGTTGACCCCGGCTACGGAGCGACCGCAGTTGACCGCGCGCAACGGAAGACGCGCGACCGCAGTTTCCAGATTGGCGCGGTCACAGGCGGCTGGGAGTACGTCGAGGCGGCGAAGATGCTGGAGAGCGCACGGCGCGTGGGCGAGGAGTGCGTGGAGCGTCTTGGCGCGCCGCCGGTGAAGCCCGGCAAGAAAGACCTGGTGCTGCTGCCCTCGCACCTCTGCCTCACCATCCACGAAAGCCTGGGCCACTCCACCGAGCTCGATCGGGCTCTGGGTTACGAAGCCAACTTTGCCGGCACCAGCTTCCTGACTCCTGACAAGCTGGGCAAATTCCGGGTCGGCAGTGATCTGGTGAATGTAGTCGGTGACCGCATCCTGCCCCAAGGCCTCTCCACCTGCGGCTACGACGATGACGGTGTCAAGACCCTGCGTTTCGACATTGTCAAGAAGGGGATCTTCGTTGACTACCAGACCATCCGGGAGCAAGCCCACTTGATTGGCGAGAAGGCGTCGCACGCCTGCTGCTACGCGGACAGCTATGGCTCCATCCCGTTCCAGCGCATTCCCAACGTATGGCTGAAGCCGGCAGAGAAGGCGGTAAGCCTGGAGGATCTGATCGGGGGCGTCGAGGAGGGGGTGTTGATTGACGGCACGGGCAGTTGGTCGATTGACCAGCAGCGCTATAACTTCCAGTTCGGGGGCGACGCCTTTTGGGAAATCAAGGGTGGGAAGAAGGGTCAGATGATTGACCGGGTTGCCTATCAATCGCGCACGCCTGACTTCTGGCAGGCGTGCGACGGCATCGCGGACCAGCGCTTCTGGCAGAACTTTGGGCTCACCGGCGACGGCAAGGGTCAGCCCATACAAACCAACGACATGAGCCATGGGAGTGCTCCGGCGCGCTTCCGGCAGATCAATGTATTGCTGACGGAATAGGGGTAGATCGCAGGTCATTCAGTCGGAGCTCGTGTCATTCCGAGCGCAGCGAGGAATCTCGCTCTGGGCTTGGGCCTGTGTGGGGTAACGATCAGAGCGAGATTCCTCGCTGCGCTCGGAATGACAGTGAAGGGCTAGGAATGACACGGTTCCCCAACCTAATTCAGAAGGCCAACAGATTGAAATGGCGGGGCGTGGCGCGCTCTCGCCGCAAAGACAGGAGTTGTCATGCTGAGTCGAGATGAAGCACGTAATCTGGTGGACCGGATCTTTAAGATGAGCAAGTCGCCCGAGATGTCTGCGAACCTCGGGTGGCAGCAGGAGTGCAACAC
>JBAVYG010000234.1:0-2967 GCA_049698675.1 Terriglobia bacterium | reverse complement strand
AATCCACCGCTTCCGCGATGGTCTTGTACATTTTCCAGTTACCCGCGATGACAGGACGTCTCATAGTCGTGATCCTCAGCCTCCCCGAAGGGGAGGAATATCATTAGCCGTAGGCGAAACCTACGGAACGCGATGATCCCTCAAAAAACCTATCGACCCCGAAGGGGTCGAACCCCTTACGGAAAATACCTCTCGTCGAACTTGATGCCTGCATCACGGAGCAACTTCCGGTACTCTTCTAAAATCGTCGTCTTCCGGTGATGCTCCTCCTGCTGCTTGGCGTATGCAATCAACTCCGGCTCTTCGCGCAGGGAGTACGTGAAGGCTCCGTATCCCTCCTGCCAAGCCACGAAATTGGGGAACACTCGGTTCTCTTTGATCCAAACCGAGGACGCAACCTTGATGTCCTTCACTAGCCCCGCCAGCGGAATCGTCGGATGCAGGCTGAGCAAAATGTGGACATGGTCCCTCACGCCGTTGATCCAGACCGGTCGGTTGTTATTGTTCTTGATCATGCCGCTGGTATACCGGAAGAGCTCACCTCGCCGCAAATCGGAAAGCACCGGCTGGCGATCCTTCGTTGCGAACACGATGTGATAGAGAATCTGTGTATAAGTGGACATGTTCAACCCCTTCGGGGTTGGCTAATCATTGGGACGTACATTTACCGTGGGTTTCACCCACGGCTAATGATCTTGGACCTCTGCGAGGTCCCCGAGGGGGAAAGGTGCTGCCCTCTGGTTTCCGTCCACTGGCAACCACCTGCTGCTGACTGTCGACTGCCTACTGCTTACTGCTTACTGCCCTGTTTCTTGGCACCAGTCACCGCGGGACGAACTCCTCAGGATCGCTCATTATGGAGTGCAGCATTCTGCCGACCTCGTCGTAGGCTGCGGTTAACTCCAGGTGCAGTTCCGGGGTTAGGTAGCCACAATCCCGGGCAAAGTCGAGCCAAACCCTTGTTTCTGTTGCTTCCCCGTCCGCGTCTGCCAGTTTGCTCGAAAACATGGCAGGATACTGTCTCTTCCGATATCCCTCGGCAATATTGGCGGCGACGGAGCGCGACGACCTGCGAATCTGGCTGACCAGAGAGTAGCGTTCCTCCGCTGGGAATGACCTTGAATGGCGAAAGACCTCCATCGCCGCCCTATAGGCCAACCGGTAGACCCGCAGGCCCTTTACTCCGCCGACTGATGCACCTGTTGCCTCGTCCACTGGCAACCGCCTACTGCTGTCGGCCAACTGCCGACCGCCGACTGCCAACTGCCTACTGCTTTTCCGTGAGTGCTGCCACACCAGGCAACGCCAATCCCGACAAGAACTCGAGCGACGCGCCACCGCCGGTTGAGATGTGGCTGATCTTATCCGCCACGCCCATCTTTTTCACGGCTGCCACAGAGTCGCCGCCGCCGACAATGGAGAGCGCTGAAGAAGCGGCAACCGCCTTGGCGATGGCCAGGGTGCCTGCCGCGAACTGGGGAATCTCGAAGACACCCATGGGGCCGTTCCAGACGATGGTCCTGGCGCCGGCAATTTCCTGGGCATATTCGGCGCGCGTGGCGGGTCCGATGTCCAATCCGATCCAGCCGGCGGGAATGCTGACCGTGTTGACCACTTCTGCCGGCGCGCTGGCGTCGAATTTCTCGGCTACCACATGATCCTTGGGCAGCAGGAACTTCTTGCCGCTGCTCTTGGCGAAGCTCAGCAGCGCCTTGGCGCTTTCCAGCTTGTCATCTTCAACTTTGGATTGGCCGACTTCCACGCCCTCCGCCTTCAGGAAGGTGTAAGCCATGGCCCCGCCCACGAGCACCGTGTCCGCGAGTTTCGCGAAATTCTCGAGCAGCTCGATCTTGTCGGAGACCTTGGCGCCGCCCACGATCGCTACGTACGGACGGGCGGGGTTCTCGACCGCCTTCCCCAGGTATTCGAGCTCCTTCTCCATCAACATGCCCGCCGCGCAGGGCGAAAGGAAATGGGTGATGCCCTCGGTTGAAGCGTGCGCGCGGTGAGCGGTGCCGAAAGCGTCGTTCACGTAAACCTCGGCCAGGGCCGCCAGACGCCGGGCGAATTCCGGCACGTTCTTTTCCTCTTCAGGATGGAAGCGCAGGTTTTCGAGCAGCAGCACCTCCCCGTCCTTGAGCGCCTGGGCCTGCTTTTCTACTTCCGGGCCCACGCAGTCGGCGGCGAAGGCCACGGGCTTGCCGAGCAGCTCGGAAAGCCGCGTGGCTGCCGGCTTCAGGCTCATTTTCGGATTGGGCTTCCCTTTGGGTCTTCCCAGGTGCGAAGCCAGAATGAGCCGCGCTCCCTGTCCCAGGGCGTACTGGATGGTGGGAAGCGAGGCGCGAATGCGGGTGTCATCGGTGATCTCGGAGGCATCGTTCAAGGGGACATTGAAATCCACGCGCATGAAGACACGCTTTCCTTTAAGGTTAACATCACGAATAGATAATTTGGACATGGATATTTCCTTTCTGAGATGTCAGTCGTCCGTCGTCCGTGGCAAGAGCCCGGCCCTGGGGTCCATACGCCTTCAACGAGGTGGGTTCCCCGAAGGGGAACAAGATCATTAGCCGTAGGTGAAACCTACGGAGACGGAGGACAAGGAAATCCCGACCCCGTAGGGGTCGAACTTATGGAAAATACCTTTCATCAATCTCGATGCCAGCGTCGGCGAGCAACTTTCGATACTCTTCTTCAAACGTTGTCTTTCGGTGATGTTCCTCCTGACCCTTGACGTACGCGATCAGTTCCGCCTGTTCATGAAGAGAATGCGTGAAAGCTGCGTATCCTTCCTGCCAACCCACAAAGTTGGGGAACACATAGTTCTCTTTGGCCCAGATTGAAGACGCGACCTTGATGTCCTTCAACAAACCGGCCAACGCAACCGTCGGATGAAGGCTTAGCAAACTGTGGACATGGTCCCTCACGCCGTTGGTCCAGATCGGCCGGCAGCGGCTGTTCTTGATC
>JBAVYG010000233.1:0-2155 GCA_049698675.1 Terriglobia bacterium | reverse complement strand
TGATAAGCCTGGGTAAGAAATGATGCGATTTCCGGCCATTTCTTAGCTTTGATTGGCGCTTCTGGCAGTCAAAAACCAGTTCGTTTTGGGCCCCTGAAAACGATAACTCCTTTCTTTTCAATAGATCCTTAGGTTCGTTCCGTCTATTTAGTATCTTTTTTGCCTTTTCTGCCACCGGCGGGCCGATTCCGAGGCCTCTGCCCGTGCCCTGCTCCGGCGCTATCCTCAAGTCCACGAAGTTAGTATAATACATATCTAGGCTCGTGTCAAGAGCAAAAAAACAAGATACTACGAGTCACTCGCCAGCGTTGTGTTGGGCGCTGACCTGCCTGATAAGAAGTTGCTCGGCTTCGTGATCCAATCGTTTGATTGCCTCCTGAGGTGTCAGCCAGTGGACTGACATCACTTCTTCCGAACTTTGAAACTGGGACTCGCCGATGGGTCTCATATTCCAGAAGCGAACTACCTTGGTGATTTCTCCCGTGTCATAACACACCCAACCAGCATGGCTCTCAACTTCTACATCGAAACCCGTCTCTTCCCGAACCTCCCTGATCGCGCAATGCAGCCATGATTCACCCGGTTGCACTTTACCCTTGGGTAGCGTCCAATCCCCATGGCGTCTTCTATGAATAACGATCAGCTCGCGTCCGCCGGTCGCCTGCCGCCAGATGAGGCCACCGGCTGCCGCTACGATTCTTACAGGTTGGTCAGGGAATTTCATGTGGGCTGGAGTCCTCTCTAACTCGACTGTTTCATTTCGGTTGAACGGCTTTTGACAGGGTTCCTCCCTTCCGGAATCCCAGATGGTGGTGAGTGTACGCCGCTCAGGTTCGTTCTGCAACGTTCCAGCACGAAGTCATGTTGTACTATCCAGTTGAGGCCGGGAGGGCTGCCGGGGTAGGGTGAGGGCATGGCTTGAGAGGAGGGCCCACATGACGATCACCGTTGACATCAGACCCGAGGTTCAGGCCGAGCTCGCCCAGCAGGCCGCCGCCCGCGGGCGCGCGCATCCGCGAGTTGCGCAAAGGGGTCACGCTCGGAGGCCTCACGATCAGGGAATTGACCGACGAAGGCCGTCCGTGAGCCGGTTCGTTCTCGACAACACCGTGACGATGGCTCGGTGCTTCACCGACAAAGCCACCAAATTTAAGGAAACACTGCTGAGCCGTCTCTCGAACCAGACCGATAGCGCGATTGTTCCGGCCTTGTGGCTGTACGACCCGCGATCTCACCGCCACAAGTCAGCGAGGGGCTACCCTGAGAGTGGAAGAATGATCGGGGGAACATACATTCGTGCTGACACATCACTGACGTACTCGCGAAGGTACGGCCAAAGGACGACGTGTGCATCTGAGTCGGCAAAGCGGCGAACGAGCTTCGCATCTGGTGGATGCTTCGTGTGAAAGTGCAACTCATAGGTTACTGAGAGTTCGAACAGGCAGCCCGATCTCTTACTGGTCAACTTCACCGTTGCCTTAGCCTGCAAGTCAATGTGATCCCTTGAAAACCCGGCAGGCTTGAGAGCCACCGCGACGCTGAGATCACATTTGTCATCCTCGAAATACTCTTCACGCCTGATCCGAGCACTCGAACTCCTTAGCGCGATTATGATGAGATCAAGCGATTGTACAAAATCGGTGTAGCGGTCCGTTTTCAAGATCGTTTGTTTACCGGTGGACATGGGCAGATTCTCCACATTCGCGGACAGGCTGGGAACCCCTGTAAGATTTGGGAGGCCGTGGTATGGCGTCCAGCATTCGCTGATTCTCCCGACCCGTGCGGGCCCGGGTCGTCCTGAGCTTTATCCGCACGCCAGCGCTAGGGCCTAGCCCGGACCAATCTGAGAGTTTCCAACCCCTTCTCACGGTGAGCTGGTCGAGAGCAAGTTCGAGTTTACTTTGTAATGTGCCGAGGTGGTGTCGCTCTGAGAGTATGTGAAGTACGTATTGGTTCAAACTGACCCTTTGTTTCCGAGCCTCGTGATCAAGAGTTCTGTGCAAAGACCTCGGTATCCGCAGAACGAACTTCCCACTAAAGTCTTCAACCTTACTAGGCTCTGGGACTTCTTCGCCGGCCTCAATCCTTCCTTCAAACCACAATTCCTTGACTTCCTCGAGCCCACGCAACGCTGCGTTGATTGTGTCACCAAAAC
>JBAVYG010000232.1:0-5412 GCA_049698675.1 Terriglobia bacterium | reverse complement strand
GGAGGATTTCGAGCACGTTTTTCTCGAGGAGCACGTCGAGCGCTCGACGGCTCTCCATTCGGTGCGTGCTGATAGCGGCTCGAGCTACTTTGTCGGCCCGCTGGCCAGGATCAACTTGAATATCGACAAGCTGATGCCACAGGCGCTGGCTGCCGCGCGCGCCTGCGGTGTCTCCTGGCCCTGCCACAACCCCTACATGGGCATCGTGGCTCGCGCTGTCGAGTTGATCCACGCCTGCGAAGAGGCGCTGGCGATCATTGAGACTTACCGTGAGCCGGCTTCCAGCCGGGTGGAGTTCAAGGTTCATGCCGGGGAAGGGTGTGCAGCCACTGAGGCGCCCCGCGGCTTGCTTTATCATCGCTATCGAATCAATGATGAGGGGCTTGTGGAGTTCGCTAAAATCATTCCTCCCACGGCGCAGAACTTGCGTCGCATGGAGGATGACCTTAAAGGTATTCTGCCCGGAGTGCTGGAGCACACCGAAGCTGAGATTGCCCAGGTCTGCGAAAAGCTGATTCGTACTTACGACCCGTGTATATCATGCTCGACCCATTTCTTGAAGCTCCGGCTTGAACGTGGGTAAGTGCAGCGCCAGCCCCGTGTCATTCTGAGCATGGATAGCCGAAAGCGGCTATCCGTGATGTCAGAAACGGAGTGCCGCGGGGTAAGACCGAAGGGCAGGTTTTTCGTGCCCTGCAAGGGCACAAGATACTAGCCGGGGGCAACGCCCCCGGAAAGGGCCACGCTCGTTCCCCGACCCTGGAGGGGTCGTACCACCCTGAGCCGCGGGACGCAAGACCAGTGTGGCGCCGCCCGGATTCGACCCTTTCAGGGTCCGGCCTTGTAGGGGGCGCGTTTTCCGGGGGCGTTGCCCCCGGCTACTCTATTGATCCCCTTCCGGGGATCAAAGAGCGGGACTCCTCAGGATGACATGCCTGGGGTGTACGCCGTGGCTGCACAACTCCAGCGCGCGAGTTCGGTCTGAGCAAATGAGGGAAGACGTGAGTGCGAGCGGCAGCCGCCTGCTGATTGTTGGCTGTGGCAACCCCGAGGCTGGCGATGACGGCGCAGGAATTGAAATTGTCCGCCGCCTGAGCGACTTGGGGGGCTGCGGGTGTGAGCTGCGAGCTGAAACTGGTCCAGGCGTTGGGCTGCTGGATCTCCTTCCCCTCGCTGAGGTTATCCTTTTTGTGGACGCAGTTACGAGTGGCGGGGTTCCAGGCACTCTCTACCTGGCTTTGCTCCCTTCTGCGGAGCTGGAGCCGCGAGCGCTGGGCTCCTTATCGGGTCACGGCTGGGGTCTCGTCGAAACTCTGAAGTTGGCCAATGCCCTGGGGCGCACTCTCCCCCGACTTGTTCTCTTGGGGATTGAGGCCGGCACGGTAACTCAAGGCGCTCCACGTTCGGCTGCGGTCGAGCAGGCTATTGCCTTGGTCGTCGAACGAATGCCCGATCTCAAGCTTCTACTCCTATCCTCGGAGATTATTAGGACTCGGAGCTTCTCTCCTCATGATCGTTCCTTTCCTGGCAAGGCAGGATTCAGGATTCAGGATTCAGGCTCTCCCAACCGGCGGCTCCTGAATCCTGAATCCTGAATCCTTCTTTTCTGACTGAGAGAAAGCGCGCAAAGCAGTGCCAGAACGTGCCTTTCGAAATGGCGGTTGAGTCTGCGCCAGGGAATCGCTACAATGAATCGGGCGTTTTGGCGCATTTATCATGGCCAGGAAATTGCTACATTTAGTCCCGGAAGAGCTTTTGGTCGCCGCAGGCGGCCAGCTCAGGGGCATTCGAAAAGAGGCTTAAGCATGTGTTTGGCAATTCCTGGGAAGATTCTTGACACAAGAGAAGAGAATGGCAGCCGGCTAGGCCGAGTGCAGTTTGGCGGCATCACCCGGCTTGTCCAACTGGACTTCGTGCCGGAGGCCGGAGTGGGCGACTACGTCATCGTCCACGTCGGCTTTGCGCTGAGCAAAGTCAATGCGGAGGAAGCCGAGCGCACTTATCAATTGCTTGAGGAAATAGGAATGCTCGACGCTGAGGAACTGGCTGCGGATGAAAGCGCGACTCTGCCGGAGAGCGACAAAGAAGGATGAAGTATCTTGACGAATATCGCGACGCGCGCATTGCCCGCGCTTTGATCGCGGACCTTGCCAAGCATGTCACGCGGCCCTGGGTGCTCATGGAAATCTGCGGTGGCCAGACCCACACGCTGATGCGCTATGGGATTGACGAGTTGATCCCTTCTCAAATCGAGCTTGTGCACGGCCCCGGCTGTCCGGTCTGCGTGACGGCCCTCGAAACCATCGAGAAGGCCATCCATATTGCTTCACTCCCTGCCGTCACCCTGGTTTCATACGGAGACATGCTCCGAGTGCCCGGCTCACATTCCGATCTCTTTCACGTGAAGGCCGCCGGCGGCGACGTCCGAGTCGCTTACTCTCCGATGGAGGCTCTGAAAGTCGCCCGCGCGAATCCCAACCGCCGCGTCGTGTTCCTGGGAATTGGGTTCGAGACCACGGCTCCGGCTAATGCGATGGCGGTTTGGCAGGCTGCCCGCGAAGGCTTGGGGAATTTTTCCATGCTGGCTTCGCATTTCCTTGTGCCGCCTGCCATCCGTTTGTTGCTCGAATCGCCAAAGAACCGAGTCCAGGGTTTTATCGCTCCAGGCCACGTTTGCACCGTCATGGGCTACTGGCAGTATGATGAGATAAGCCATAAGTATCACGTCCCGATCGTGGTGGGCGGCTTCGAGCCCGTTGATTTGCTCGAGGCGATTTCGATGCTCGTGGCCCAGCTCGAGGAGGGCCGGGCGGAGGTTGAAAACCAATACGTCCGTTCCGTGGGCTACGAGGGCAATCGCGCGGCCCAGGAACTCATGGAGAAGGTGTTCGAGGTCTGTGACCGCAAATGGCGAGGGATTGGCGTAATTCCTCAAAGCGGGTTGCGGCTCCGCGAAGAATTCGCTGCCTATGACGCGGAAAAGGTCTTCGGCGTTGCGGATACGACTGCGGAAGAACCTGCGGAGTGCATCAGCGCCCAAGTGCTGCAAGGTCTGAAGAAGCCTGTTGACTGCCCGGCTTTCGCGGCGCGTTGTACGCCGGAGACGCCGCTGGGCGCCCCGATGGTTTCAGGCGAGGGCGCCTGTGCAGCGTATTACCAGTATCGCCGGCCGGCCCAGGAGGTTCGCGAGGTTTAGCGTGCCAGAGGACCGCAATCCGCTCGAAGAACTCGCCTGCCCGGCGCCGCTTCCTGCCAAAGACAAGATACTGCTTGGCCATGGCAGCGGGGGACGCCTGAGTGCCGAGCTTTTGCGGGAAATCTTCCTGCCGGCATTTCACAATCCGGTCCTGGCACAGCTCAATGACCAGGCGGTGGTGAACATTGATGGCGTTCGCCTAGCCTTTACGACGGATTCGTTTGTGGTCAACCCGTTGTTTTTTCCCGGTGGCGACATCGGATCGTTGGCGGTTTACGGAACAGTGAACGACCTTGCCATGGGAGGCGCGGAACCGCTCTTCTTGAGCGCCGGCTTCATTATCGAAGAGGGTTTGCCGGTGGAAACCCTGCGACGGGTTGTGTTGTCGTTCCAAGGGGCGGCGGAAAAGGTGGGCGTGGAAGTTGTGACCGGCGACACCAAGGTGGTGGAGAAGGGAAAGGGCGACGGCCTCTTTATCAATACTTCGGGAATCGGGCGCGTCCCGGATGGCGTGAACCTGTCCGCTGACCAGGCGCGTCCCGGCGACAGCATTCTTCTCAGTGGCACGCTGGGCGATCATGGCATCGCCATCCTTTCGCAGCGCGAAGGACTCGAGTTCGAAACTCCCATCGAGAGCGATGCTGCCCCGTTGCACTTGCTGGTCGCGGCGATGCTCGAGGTGACGCGTTCAATTCGCTGTCTCCGCGACCCTACCCGAGGCGGCCTTTCGAGCACCTTAAACGAAATCGCGGCTCAGTCCCGCGTGGGTATGGTTATTGAAGAGTCTACCCTTCCCATCCGTGAGGAGGTGAAGGGCGCTTGCGAGCTGCTCGGCCTGGACCCACTTTACGTGGCGAACGAAGGGAAGCTTGTCGCCATCATCGCTCCTGCGGACGCGGATGCGGTGCTAGCGGCAATGCGTGGCCATGCGCTGGGTGTGAACGCTCGGATCATCGGCAAAGTCGTCGCAGCCCATCCCGGCGTCGTAACCATGCGAACCTGCTTGGGCACTTCACGCATTGTGGACATGCTCGCGGGCGACCAACTGCCGCGCATCTGCTAGGTGTTAGGTTTCAGGAGTGAGTAAACTTCAAAGTTTCAGGTTTCCGGTGGGGTTTTCCGGTCCCTGAATCCTGAATCCTGACTCCTGACTCCTGAATCCTGCTTTTCCATGCACGAACTGAGCATTGCCAACGCGATTCTTGACGCTGTGCGCGAGGAGCGTGTGCGCCTGAACGGCGCGCGTGTCATCAAAGTCGGCGTGCGAATCGGGGCCTTGGCGGGCGTGGACCCTGAGGCGCTGAGCTTCGGGTTTGAGGTCTTGGTCAAAGACACGGACCTCGAGCCCCTGAGGCTCGAAATCGAATCCACCTCCCGCCGCCACGAGTGCTCGCACTGTGGGCACGTATTCACGGTGGTCGATTACCAGGTGGATTGCCCAGACTGCGGCTCGGCGGATACGCGCTGCATTGGCGGTGATGAACTGGAGTTGGCTTATCTGGAGGTGGAAGAATCATGAGCCGCTTGCCGCTTGAAAAGAAGGTTCTTAGTGAGAACGATCGCATCGCCGGCCGGTTGCGAGAGCGTTTCCAGGAGCGCCAGATATTTTGCTTGAACTTCATCAGCTCGCCGGGCGCAGGGAAGACGTCCCTGCTTGAACGCACGCTCGAGCGCTTCAGCCCGAGCGAGCGCGTAGCTCTGTTGACGGGTGACATCCAGACGGATAACGATGCGAGAAGGCTCGCCCGTTTTGGCTTTCCGGTGAAGCAAATCACCACCGGCGGCACCTGCCACCTGAATGCGCGGATGATCGAGCGCGCGCTCGCGGACTGGCCACTGGGGTCTCTCGATACGCTGCTGATTGAAAACGTCGGCAACCTCGTCTGCCCTTCCAGCTATGATCTTGGAGAAGCGGCCAAGGTGGTGGTGCTGAGCGTTGCCGAAGGTGAAGACAAGCCCCTCAAATACCCTGCCATCTTTTTCAAATCCGAGTTGCTGGTGCTGAACAAGACCGATTTGCTCCCCTACGTTTCTTTCGACCTCGGGAAAGCGCGCGAGTACGCCCTCCAAGTGCATCCCGGAATGGAAATTGTGGAACTTTCCTGCCAAACCGGCGCGGGCCTTGACGATTGGATGAAGTGGCTGGCGCGGCGCCGCGAATCGGCCAAGGACGTAGCGCGGGCGTCGCGCCCGCTGTTGCGGGAGCATCCCACTCC
>JBAVYG010000231.1:0-7089 GCA_049698675.1 Terriglobia bacterium | reverse complement strand
GACAAACTTTGTCGAAAAAGGCTTGCGCAAAATCTTAGCAGGAGAAGAGTACGTCGTTGCGAGTGACCAGGAAGGTTGTGCAACCTACACGCTCGATGCCGCTGACAAAATCATGGAGGTTGTCGAGGCTCGCCGCTATGGCCTCTACCACCTTGCGAACCAGGGAGCGTGTACTCGATACGAACTCGCCCGGCGCGCCGCCGAGTTGGCCGGACTGGACCCCGGCAAGGTAGTCGGTGTCCCTGCCGATCAGATGGGACGTCGAGCTCCCCGACTGAAATATGCAGTGATGGAAATGGCCGCGCTCAAGGCAGCGGGATTCTCACTGCCCCGGCCTTGGCAAGAGGCACTGGCGGACTATATTCGCACGCTCTCCCTGTAAGGAGAGTTGAGGGTGAACGTCAGGAGGCTGAATCGGCAGGGGATTCCGAGAGGCCCAAGAGGGCACAGAGTCGCCCCCAAAGCTCTTGCATCACCCGCTGCCGGGGGATGTGGGGCCAACAGTTATTTTTTATCATCTCCATGGCTAGGGGGTCGGAGACTTCGCCGGTGATGACCAAAACCCTCCCCACCAAATTGGGACGAAGGTCCCTAATTGCCGAGACCATTTCCCCAGCGGGCATCTCCGAGCACCGGAGATCCAGTAGGACCGCGTCAAAGCTTTCCTTCTTGATCATTGCCAGCGCCTGGTGGCCAGTGTGGGCAATGTCGCCTTCGCATCCCAGTCCGGCCAGCAGAACATAGAAGACATTGCGGATGGAGGGTTCGCCCTCGACGATAAGAACATGGCGAGGCCGAAGGTCGTGATTCGAGGCATCCTCTATGGGGTTGGATGGAAGGAATAAAGATTGCTCGGTCAAAACTATCCCGCTCCTTGGCACTAACTAATCGAATCCTTGTATATTAACGCATTTATAAATCCTAAAGTCAAGAGTGATTAAGGTCGATTCAAGAAAACTGCCTCCCGATCCTGCTCAAGGTCGATGCATCACCCCTATTTTAGGGCGGATGAGCTATTTGCGGGACCTGAAAAGAGGCGCCGGTTAATTAGATAGGTCCAGGATTATCAGGGATGGGGCATCGAGAACTCCGCGTCATGTCCGGGGAGGATTCGGGCTCGCATGGCAAGTATGCGCGCCCGGTCTTGTTGAAACTGCCTGCGGCGGTGGGGAATCATGGTCAGAACCTTTTCATCATGCTGGCGGCTGAGCAGGGCGTCTCCGGCGATCACCGTGCGCTGCTCCCCCCCGTGGACAATGATGGAAGCGTGCCCGGGAACGTGACCAGAGGTGAGAAGGCCCTCCAGGTCACTCGGCAGGGCATGCTTTTCGATCCACCGGAATTGGGAAGAGCTGCCCAATCGCTTGGGATCCCACCAGCGCAGCGCCAGTTTCCGGAGTTTAGTCATTAGTTCCTTTGCTCTCTCGTATTCGAAGGTTTCGGGGTAGTACTTTAAGATGAGGGTTTCCCAATTCTGCTTGTCCAGGAGATCAGAATAGACAGCTCGGCACCAGTCATAGGATTCCTGTGAGCCGAAGATTTCGCTGCCCGGGAATAGCGTGTTGTTCGACACATGGTCAATATGGAAATGAGAGTTGATGATGATCCGGATGTCTGTGGGTCTCAGACCGCGGAGTTCCAAAGCTTTAACAATTTCGTGCGCCTCGTGAGGCATTCCGATGTCCACAATGATGTGATGTCGCCCCTTGGAGAGCAGTACGGAGGTCGCGCCACGCCAGCTCCCCTGCAAGAGGACATCTACTTTCCACTTACTGTTCTGCATGCGACTCCTTCAGCAAAGCTTGCAACGCCATTCTAACGGATTTCTTCCTCCATAATCCAACTTCTCAATCTGAGAATGTCTGCCGCGCGCGCCACGCCGATGGGTGTGGCCTTAACCATGAGGTGTAATCAGGCTCCTTTAGCCGGCTTGATCATCTGCGGCTTTGCTTTCAAGGCATTGCCAATGTCAAGCTCAATGCGTTTCAGTTCTTCCAGGTGGAGGTTCGCGAGGCTGTTCAAGGCTGCGGTCCCTTGCCGCGTGAGCCGAACGCGCACGAAGCGGCGGTCGCGCCCGCGTTGGTCCTTGCGGACCAGTCCTTTCCGGCCAGCCCTCTGCACAAGTCCCACCACGGCGTTGTGGCGTTCTTGCAAAAACTCCGCCAATTCGCTGATGGTTGCCCATCCGCGGCCGGTATATCCTGCGATTCCCAGAAGCAAGAGGTATTGCTGAGGGGTCACGCCGTGCTGGCGAGTGGCCCTTTCGCTAAAGCGAAGAAAACGGCGGAGATTGTAGCGGAACCAGGCAAGCCGACGGAGTACGACGGAGTTCCCAGACGTTTGCTGTGGCCGAGAGGCACGGTGCATCATATTCAGAAATTATATCACAGTGTGATTTAGATTTCTCGGGAAGGAATAGGTTCGACCATCGCCCTTTGCGGGTCTTCAACCTGCCGCGCTGGGGGAGACAAGGGAATTCTCCAGTACAACCAATCGGGTGCGCATGTGCCGCAGTTCCACTTCGCCAAGGTTTTCTGCGCATCCAGCCACAATTCGTCTTCCCCGCTCAGTGAGCGTCCGGCGGATCTCTTGGTCGGTAGTGGTGGTCGAGATGTCACCGAGGGCACGCAACAGCCGCAGGCTAACCGCCATGTCCGCTTTCGAATATAAGCGTATCTGCTCAAACGCAGAGTCCAGCATTTGCTCAAAGCCCATCCACGGAATGCTCACGCGAAAGACGCCCGGCGGATCGTAGAGGAAGGAATTTGGCACCTCTCTGGAGGCAAACCGGATCAAGATCCGGCTCAACTGATCCACGCAGGTAATAGCAGTGGTAGGGTCATTTACGGCCGGCGATATTGCTTTCAGCGCGATGTCAACGATCTGCAAGACCCCGAATTCCACATCCTGCTGCAAGGTTCTGGATGGACCGAAGTCGAAGGCTTGGCGAATCTCAGCGCTTGCCTCAGGGGGAAGGCGATCCGCCTTCGAGACCATCAGCAGCGGGATTCCTGCTGGAACGAATTGGCCGACTCGCCGCAGGACACGGAGTTTTACCCGGCAGGACTTTGCCAGGACGACGAGCCTCGTGGTGTCGATGAAGCGGATGTAACCGGAGACATCACTCAAGACAGTTGCTTCCCAGATAGTTGACTGAACCGGATCGGGCGCTTCCAGGCTGCTCAGCCTTCGGGGCCATGGCATCAGCTCATTGATCATGGCCTCAGTCTCAGACGCGATCCGATCCACGATATGGCTCACGCTGATGGCCCGCGAAATGTGAAAGATGAAGAAAAGCAGCCATGCCACACAGGCGGCGGCTAGCACCATGGCGCCCAGGACCGTGGCAACCGGTGCGAAAGGGGTTGGGAAGGAGCGCGCCGCGGGAAGTGAAGCCATGCAGTACGAGAAGGTGCCGAGGAATATGCCGAGGGTCCATTGGGTCACCCGGTCCCTTGTAAAGCTCACGATAATGCGTGGCGAGAACTGCATGGAGGCCAGGGTGAGTGTCATCAACAGAATGGCGAAGACGATCGACACGACGGTCATAATGGAGGCGGCGATTCCTCCCAGGATGACCTGAGCCATTTGGGGATCAGCGTGCGATGGGAACAGCGCCTTTGGCACCCAGGCGCTGAGGGCGGGAACGGCCTCCTCCAACGACGAGAGAAGTGCACCGGCGCAACCCAAGATAAGCGCGATAGCCAGCGGACGAATTAGGAAGCCGCCACGCAGGTTATATCCCAGGCGGCGGAACAATAATCGGAAGCGTTCATTCACGGTTTCATCTGCTCGACGGTAGTAGTTTAGACTCGATCTGGCAAACGGTAACTATCCTTTGTGTATGATGTCGAATCGGAAAGAGCATTTCTTGCGATCCACAACAAGCCTAGCAGATTTCTCGTCCTATGGGACTATTTTGCGCTTGAAGGTTCCCTCAGAACGACGTTCCTAATTCCAGCGTTCTGGGTTTTTCACTCTTCCCCCACCTATCGCCCACCAGCTACTAACCACCTTTATTTTCAATGATATTCCCGGCTTTGACGGCTAAGCCCCTTTGTTTTCTATGACATTCCCGCTTCGGCCTAGGCTGTGGAAAACTCATCCTTTGTTTTCAATAACATTCGCGCGTCGTTGGGTCATTTTTAAATTTACTACTGTTTCCTTTTTCCCTGTGAGAAGACATTCTGTCCCAGGCTGCTGTGTGGGCGAAGAGTCCCGCCAACCCGACCTCCCCTCAAATTCAGTAGGCAGTCGGCAGTCGCCGGTAGCCAGAAGTAAGAAGGCAATCCACAATTCATGATCAGCAATGCGCCTGTCACCTGAAACCTGACACCTGGAACCTGGCACCTGAAACCTGTACTTCGGCCTCCTGACTCCTGCACGATCAGCTTACTACGCTAGCCTATCTATTCTCGTTTGTCAAGAGACGTGGAGTCCGTTTCGGTCGCACTTTCTTACGCGGACGCCTTTGCGATGGGAACGGCCCGGGAGCAAAACGCCATCCTGGTGACCGGCGACCCCGAACTGTGGGAACTCTCCAAACGAGACCCCATCGAACTCCTTTGGGCGGGCAAAAGGCGGGCCCACTGACGCCAGCCGCAGGCGCGCGACGGCCGGGTTCAGGACTGGCAATGATGCAGGGCGAATAAGCGTTCTGGCGTGAGCGAGTATTCCGGCATGAGCGCAGCGCAACCCATGCGCCGCTGCGGGTTAACGATTCCCAGTTTGCCCTTGGATCGGAAAGCGCGAATCTGGGAACGTGGTGGGTAGCGCAGGGCCCGCACTCCGGCCCTGCGGCTCTTCCAGGGGTGCGGGTCCTTGCCGCGCCGCCAACAAGATAATCCGAGTCCCTGCCCGCGCCTCAAACCATATGGGTAAGCGTCTGATTGCCGCCATCAAGGAAGTTGTCGATCACGTTGAGGGGAGGACGGCCCTTGCCGCGCGATACGTCAAGGTCCCTGACGATGTTGATGTGAGGGCGATCCGGTCCAAGCTGGGCCTGTCGCAAGCGGAATTCTCACGGCGCTATGCTGTCAGCCCGCGCTCGCCCCAGGAATGGGAGCAAGGGCGTAGGCGCCCAGAAAGCGCGGCGCGCGCCTACTTGACGGTGATTGATAGAAACCCGGAAGCGGTGGAAAAGGCCCTCATGAACAAGCCGTGAGATGCGAAGGGCATCAGGCATGAGCCCGCGTGGTAGCGCAGGGCCCGCACTCCGGCCCTGCGGCTCTTCCAGCGGCGCGGGTTCTCGCCACGCCGCAAACAAAGGAATACGGCTCTCTTTTGCCCGCGTCTGAGACCTCGTTCCTCAAACATCATGGCCGCGACGTCAAAACCACGTCGCGGTGGAAAAGCCGCAGGGCCGAACCACGGGCCCTGCGCTACATTTGCCGTCGCGGGTGGCGCCGATCCGCCGCGACGGACATTTTATGTCGGCGACCGTTAAGAAACTAGAACAGGTCACGGATAGGGTGCGGTGACAGAGATGTTGCCCGTGTTCGTGGGGCACATACATAAAAGGCATTGTCTGCGCGCGAGCTCATTAAGGAATGACCAGCGTTTCCGCATCGGCAAGGCGGCGAATTGTGCCAAAGCCGTGCGCCTCCTCGTCCCATTTCACGCCGTGCACTGGCACGACCATCTTCGGTCGGACGGCTAAAGCGAAGGTACGCAGATCAACTGGGGAGGCGTGGCCGCTGGTGTGGATATAGGCGATCTCGGCCCCACCCGCCCGGCACCATTCCAGCGGCTCGGTGAAATAGGGTTCCGAGAGATAGCCGCTCCACATCGAAAAATTGAAGGCGTCATCAGCCGTGGGCACAACGCCGGCAGCCTGATAGTCGCGCAGCAGGGCGCGGCGCACCATAATGACTTGGCGGCCGCCCACGAGGTGGCGCGAGGCGATGCCGTGTATCGCCATTCTCGCAACGAAGTCACCCCGGCCTAGTTTGCGGTAATAGCTGCCAAGTCCCTTGGTCACGACAACCTTCAAATTCGTGAATCCTGCTCGCGGAAGACGGGTCCCTGCCGCAATCCGATCCAGGACATCGGCGGTATAGAGATCGATCGCGAGGGTCCGGCCCGTGCGCTTCGCTGCCCGGTAAAGGCTCACCGTGCGGTCGATGTTCTGGCCCGACCAGGACACGAAGACGCGGCCCTTGGTCCGTTTGAACAATTCGACGAAGTCCTGCTCGATCTCTTTCTCACTCTTTACCGGTTTGTCCGTGCCGAGATTGGAGCCCTCGGTCACCAGCACGTCGATATCGGGCGGCGGGCTGGCCATAAACCGGTCCACAAGCACAGATTTTCGGCCGTGGCGGCGAAAGTCGCCCGTATAGAGAATCCGCTTCCCGCCGGCCTCCACGAGCAGCATATAGGCGTCGAAAGCGGAGTGGTCGGTGAGATAGGTCGTAACGGTGAACGGCCCGATGGTGAAGGGTCCCGAGCGGCTGTTCCAGGTCTCGAAGGTCCGGCTGAGCGGACGACGCGTCACGTCACTAGTAATCGCAATCAACTTGGCCGAGTTCGAGCCCGTCCAGATCGGCCAATCGGGCGGGAGTTCTTCCACCAGGCCCCAATGGTCCTGATGGGGATGACTGATCAGGACGGTCGCCGGGCGGGTCCGATCCAGCGACGCCGGCAGCAGGCCAGTGGCGCCTTCCGGTGCGTCAAGTGGCCGCCCGGCGTCGAGAACAAGGCGGTCGCCATCCGGGTGCACGATTTCGATGCAGGTCCCACCGATTTGCTGCGTGCCGCGATGGACGGTTAGGGTTAGGGTCAACGTGGAACTTTCAACTGTATTTGCTAATTCCGCTCTTAAATTCCCGAGGATTTCCTTTCATTAACAAGCGATCATGGAAATATTCGCGGAGGATTTTCTTGTGCTCCTTCCAATCCTCGCCGCGATCTTGATCAGCACTGAAGTCAAAAACCACAAGCCTGACTTGAGAATCGACTGTCAATTTCTCAGGGCTTTCCGCGACCTCTTTCACCAAGGGGTCATATCGGTTCGGCGGGACCAGTTCGACTAAGTTCTTACAAACTAATCGATACGATTTTTCAAGGTTCTCACGATGTTGCTTTATGAAT
>JBAVYG010000230.1:0-11571 GCA_049698675.1 Terriglobia bacterium | reverse complement strand
CTCAAAGTGAGGCCGCAGTCGCCGCTCTGAGCGCCCTCGAAGCCGATCCCAGAAAGCTGGTGAGAAATGCGGGCTAGGGGCTTGGGACTGGGGACTAGGGGACGAAGGCCTGCCAGCCGCTGGCGGGTGTTCCCGGGCTCAGGATGACAGCCTTGGACGACCGACGGGTTCGGGCAGCACGGCATAACTCGAAATCCCGGCTCGATTGCTATGGACACTAGAGCGCGGCAACCCACTGGCTTCGCGGCATGAGTTGCACTGGGCCGAGAAGGCCGGAGGGAGGGATCTTCTCTGGCTTGATCTCACCATACGTACCCCATCGGATCCCGAAGGTCTCTGCTAAAGCTTTCCGGTGCGGTTTGGGGAGAGACTGGACGCGATGAATCCACAGATTCCCTGCTTCCACTTTCAATCTGACGGATCGAAATCGACAGCCACACCGAACATGCGCCCCCCAGTGGAATCTCCGAACCCGTCTTATAGCGCAGAAATAGCTTTGGTGGGACCTCGATCTTTAGGTAGAATGGCCAGGGTGGAGAATGCTCAGCCGTAATGGTGGGCGGTAGAGGATTCGAACCTCTGACTTCTACCGTGTGAGGATAGCACTCTACCGCTGAGTTAACCGCCCATGCAGCGTCATCAAACATAGCAAATTTCCAGGCGCCGGTCTAGCCCCGCCAAAGACCACGCCAGCGAACATATCAAATGGGAAAAGCGATGGTAGGCGATCAAGCAGCGGTGGCCCCCGATCTCCTTACGCGGGTGCAACAATCCGTCCAATCGGTCATTCGGGGTAAGGATGAGGTGATCCGAATGGCGCTGGTGGGCCTGCTTGCCCGCGGGCATCTGCTCATCGAGGACGTCCCGGGGGTTGGGAAGACGACGCTTGCGCATGCCCTGGCCCGCTCGTTTAACTGCGCCTTCCAGCGCATTCAGTTCACCTCGGACATGCTCCCATCGGACGTCATCGGCATCAGCATTTTCAGCCAGCAGACGCAGCGCTTCGAGTTCCGCCCGGGGCCGATCTTCGCCAATATCGTCCTGGCCGACGAAATCAACCGCACTACGCCCAAAACTCAGAGTGCCCTGCTGGAAGCCATGAATGAAAACCAAGTGACCGTGGACAACCGCACCTCGCTGCTGCCTCAACCCTTCATGGTGATGGCCACTCAGAATCCTATCGAGCACCACGGAACCTATCCGCTCCCCGAATCCCAGCTCGATCGCTTCCTGATGCGGCTGAAGATCGGTTACCCCAGCGCCGATAGCGAGAAGGAGATCCTCCAGAACTTTGCCCAATCCGACCCGCTGGCAAACATCAGGCCCGTGATGACGGGGGCCGAGGTCGTCGAAATTCAGAACCAGGTCCGCCGGGTGAAGGTTGATGAAGAGCTTGTGAATTATGCGCTGGCCATCGTGGAGAAGACCCGGCAGCATGAATACCTCAGTCTGGGAGTGAGCCCGCGAGGGTCCATGTCGCTCTACCGTGCTGGGCAGGCCCTTGCCTTCCTCGAGGGCCGCAACTATTGTATTCCCGACGATTTCAAACGCCTTATGCTCCCCGTCTTTTCTCACCGCTGCGTAATGAGTTCGCGCTATATCTCCACCCTCAAGAAAGCCGACCAGACCGAAGCCATATTGGAAGGAATCATCGAGTCCACCCCGGTTCCGTTGTAGAAAGGCGGTAAGTGGTAGGCGGTAGGTGGGGGAAGGTAGGTGACAGAATTATGAATTCTGAATAGTGAATTGCCTTCTGCTTTCTGCCATCAGATTGTAATTCATAATTCACAATTCAGAATTCACAATTCCCACACGTGATGCACACGCTTCCTCATTCAACGAGCGGCGGCGCCTGGGCAAACTTACGGCTTCGAGTTCGCCAGCAGTGGGCGCGCACCGACCGCCCAGGGTGGCGACGATTTTTCCTGGGTCTCTTCGGGCTGAGCGCGGCTTTTTTCCTGGCCCTCTATTCGACGGCGCTCACCGAAGCCGGGCGGGCGGCGGCGGCCGTCTGGGCCGCTGTCAGCTCACTGGTACTGACCGGGATTGTTGCGGTCAAGGTCGTCCCCTATCTGGCGCGGCGGACTGCCCTGGAGCGATGGCTGGTCAAGATCGAGTACGAATTCACTCGCGAAGGGGTGCTCTATCTCATCATCATTGCCGTCATCGCGATCGCGGGCTTGAACACAGGGAACAACCTTCTCTTCATCATTCTGGCCAGTCTACTCGCCGCCATCCTGGTTTCAGGCATCCTCTCGCAAATCGTCTTATCGCAACTGGAGCTGGATTTTGTTCTGCCCGACCACGTCTTTGCCGAACAGCCCATGATTTCCCGGCTGACGGTCAGCAATCTGAAGTGGGTCTTTCCTTCCTTTTCTGTCACGGTCTCGGCTCGTGATGCAGATAGGAAGAAGCGCAAGAAGAGTTTGGGTCCGCGGCCGCGGAAAATCCTGGAGGCGCCGGTCTACGTCCCTTACATTCCTCACCGCTCCTCCGTCACGCAGCACGTTGAAATCACTTTCCCGCGCCGTGGCCGCTACACTCAGGAGGGCTTTCGCGTAAGTAGCAAGTTTCCTTTCGGCTTCCTCCGCAAGTCCCATGAAGTCCCCACCAAGCAGGAGATCCTGGTACTGCCCAACATACAGCCCACGGAGGAGTTTTACGAGATCCTTCCACTGATCGGTGGCGAGATGGAAAGCTTTTATAAGGGACGAGGTCACGACCTCTACGCCATACGTGACTACCAAGAAGGCGACACGGCGCGGCATGTGGATTGGAAGGCGACGGCGAAGGCGCAGGCTGTGAAGGTGCGGGA
Source organism: Terriglobia bacterium (assembly GCA_049698675.1). Classification (GTDB taxonomy): domain Bacteria; phylum Acidobacteriota; class Terriglobia; order UBA7540; family UBA7540; genus CAVROP01. The sequence continues at coordinate 8,756 of JBAVYG010000230.1, read as the reverse complement.
ATTTACCCGCGAAGACGAGCGCCGTTTGTTGCTGGTCTTTGACGCCGTTTTGCCCCGGGCAGAGTCAAGTCTCGAGGCGAAGTTTGAAAAGGCCGTCGCCTTCTGCGCCTGCCTGGCGTGGCATTTCTACGAAATCGACGCGCAGATGCAATTCCTCACGGCTGGGTTCGAAAGCCCTATGGCGCCCTCCCAGGAGATCATCTATCCCGTGCTCGAGGCCCTGGCGCTCATCGAGCCAACGACCGGCGTTTCCACCCACACCCTGCTGTCGGAGATTGCGTCCGCGCCGCGGGCGTTCAACATCATCATCACCGCTCAGCCTCGTGGATCGATTCCCACTAGCCTCTGGGGTTCCTCTTACCTGATTTTCATCGATTCCCTGTAGCTGGCGGGAGTCCGATAGCTTTATTCTATCTCCTCGTCGTTGCCTCGATGAAGTTGGCAAAATCCTGTTTCATCTTGGCGTGGGACTTCGAGTCCAGGTACACCATGTGTCCCGACTCGTACTGGGCGTGCGAGATGTTTTTTCGGAACTCCGCTGGCAGGTCAAGGTGGTCGAAGGTATACCAGGCCGCGAGATAGGGCGTGGCGAGGTCGTAGTAACCTTCCATATTCAGGATTTTCAGATAGCGGTCCTTTACGATGGCTTCCCGCAACGGGCTGGCAGTCTCCATCGCGCCGCGGCGGCCGCCGCCTCGGCCGGAGGGAGATGGAGGATTCATACTCCACTGGAACAGTCCCGACTGCTCCCCAGAGACGTAGTAGGGCATGTCCACCTCGTACTTCAGCTCACGGCGCACATAGTCGTAGAAGACGCTGGTGAACGGAGGCCCGGTTTCCGCGCTGGAGGGATCAAAGAACTCTGTACCCATGAAGCCGTCAGGATCCGGCCCTTTGAAGCGGCCGTCCAGGCGGCCGACGCGCAGCCTCTGATCGGCGAGCAGGAAGTGAGTGAAGGTGCGAACGTCGATACGCAGGTTCGACCACTCGATCACCTCCTTGGAGATGCCGGTGTACCGATTCAGTTTGTCGACGATGTTCTGCCGCTCCTGCGGGGTCAGCGCGTCGCCGGAAGCCAGGGCTTGCGTGTATTCGCCCAGTGCGAATTGCATCGATTCCTGCCGCGCGCGATTGGGGTCCTGCATCAGGTCCGGCGGCAGCCTCTTGTGATACCAGGCAATGGATGTGAACGATGGGAGGAGCATGGGGTAAGGCACGTCATTGGTAAACGAGGTGGACAAAGTCTCAAAATTCAGCACGGTGGAGAGCAGCACGATTCCGTTGAAATTGATGCCGCGGTCATTAAGGTATCCGGCGAGTCCCGCGGAACGAGTGGTCCCGTAGCTCTCACCGAAAAGGTAGAGCGGCGACGACCAGCGCTCGTAGCGTGAGATGTAAATGCGGATGAACTCACCAAAGGCCTCGATATCGCCGCTCATGTTCCAGAACTTCCGCGCCGCATTCTGGTCCGCCGGCCGGCTGTAGCCGGTGCCGATGGCGTCAACCAGCACCAGGTCGGTCTTGTCCAGCGGTGTATTCGGATTGTCCTCGAGGCGGTAGGGTGACTGCGGCAGCCATCCCTCCGGCTCAAGCACAACCTTGCGCGGGCCGAGCGCGCCCATATGCAGCCAAATGGTGGCCGAACCGGGACCGCCATTGTAAGCAAAGGTCACGGGACGTGTGGCGGGATCCGCGCCGTCAAGCGTGTAGGCCTCGAAGAACATCTCCGCCTCAATCTTGCCCTCAGCGTCCTTGATGGGCAGCCGGCCGGCGGTGGCGGTGTATTTCAAAACCTTTCCGTCCACACGCACTTCATGGTGCGTCACCACGGGAGGAACTTCGGCCATGTCGAAATGCATGGGCTTGATCCCTTCTCCGGGGCCGCCGGGCTGGGCCGATTCAGGCGGCGACGGGGGAGTGGAAGGTTGGGCTGGCGTTGTGGTTGGGCGTTCCTCATGTTGAGGATGTTCGCCCGGGGTCTGCGGCGTCGTGGCTGGCGTCTGCTCGGAGGAGCGCCGCGTCGGAGTCTGTGCGCCCTCCGAGGGAGCGCCGGGCTGCTGGGCCAAAATCATCACTGGAAGAAACACAATTGCCAAGGCCAAAAGTGTCCGTTTCATTGCTCTCCTTTCATCGTGGAGCGTGTCACGCGCCTTGCGGGGCAGATAGCACGGTACCTGGAATTACCATTATGGGCTCCGGTCCGACCGAGAACATACACCTGACCGTCCCCGAATGCAACCGCCAGTCGGGTTGCCAGCGCTTGAGAGGATGCGAGTCGAGAAGGCTGAGGGATTGCTGGATGAGTTCGGCATTGACAGGCACCGTCTTGCTCCACCATCAGAACGTTCGCTCGAAACCGGGAGGTTGGCGGCCCGCACCCAGATCACGCTGCCGTCGGCAGCGGCGGCAGGGATCTTGTTCTTTTTGAAGTCGGGCTTCTGGGCGTCGCGCAACTTCCGCAGGTCAATGGCGCGCGTTTCGTGGGGATTGAGCAGCAGGCTCGTCAAGAAGCAGCTCGGGTTGCCGTTGGCGGTAACTTTAAAGCCGATGTGCGCCGGCTGGTCACTTTCGTTGGTCAGGAACAGAATCGATTCCGTGTCCTCATCCAGATGCCAGGGATTGGCGCCGGAGCCCGCCCAGCCATTCCCTTCGTTTTGTACGTGGCTGTCCACCACTAAGTTGCCGCTCGACTCCACGCCTGACACCTCCGCCACGGCTGATCCCGGCGGCCCACTATATTGGATGCGAACCAAGCGGAAGGGGAGAGGCACCGGCAGGTCCCGACACATGGCGCAGTCCGGCACCATTGCGGACATCGGAAAGTGCCTGCGCCAACCGGCGGGAGGGCTGTCCAGACGGATCGATCGAGAGCACGCTTTTGTTGCTGGCCCTGCTCGGGGCTGTGAGTTGCCCAGAGCTAGTAGGGTTTTCGTCCCCACTTCAAGATCTCCCAGAGCGGCTTCGCCGGGCGGGGAAGGGCCTCGCTGCTGAGCGGCGACTCCATTTGCCGGAAACCTGTGGGTGTGAGTTCCCCCGCTGCAGCAAAAGTAACAATCCACACGCCCCTGTCGGAGGCCAGAGTGAGGGCGTCCAGGACGTCCTCGACGGCTACGTCCTGCAGCTTGAGGTTCAAATCCGGATCGCCCACTTCGACTAGCTGACTGGACAGTACCCCCCCTCTGACATTCCCGCCTGCCACGGGTTTGGGTGGCCATACAGTGGCGTTCACAATGTCGCCGAGGCGGCGCTCTGCGAGTTCCACCACCTGGTTGTGGACCTCGAATTCGGGTACTTTCAGCCTCAGGAAGTTTTCTCTATCGGGTACGAGCCCAGGGGCAGAGATGTGGAGAAGCCCGCCCTTCGTGGTCATCGTGTATTCTGGCTGGGTTTTGACCAGCGCTTGGATGATTTCTTGGACGGTGGCGTCTTTCTCGGAGAGCCTGACCCCGCGCAGCGCCACTGGCGTTCGGACCCACACGATGCCCATGGGTATCTTGTATTCATCGGCTACCTTCAGAAGGGCGCACACGAAATTGTCAGCTTCGAGCTGATAATTTGTTACGCGACTCTGTAGCTTCGTTTTCAGTGCGATGGAGTCCCCTTGGCGAGCCTCCGCATATTGCGCTCCGGGAAACTGCATCACCAGAAGGCACAACCCTAATGTCGTAAGCATAGAAATGCCCCTAATTTCCATTGACCAACACCTTCCCGCGGGTGGCGCAGACATTGCTTTTCATGTCTGCCCCCCACTAATCAAGCTACCCTCACACTGGCCCCTGAGCTCGTTCACGGACACGCCGGTGGCGAGGCTCCAAGGTGTGCCGATGAAACGCTACGAAGCTGCATCTCCCCTTAGTTCATCGCGGAATTCAACTTTGTAAATCTCGACCAGCACCAAACAAAGGGTGAGGAGGAATGGCCCCAGGAACAAACCCAGGAAACCGAAGACCCCAATGCCCCCAAGCACACTCAGGAAAATCCAAAAAGTGTCAATTTCCGTCCCACGCCTGATTAAGACCGGCTTAACAAGGTTATCCACTGTTCCCACCACTCCGACGAAAACGACCAGCAGGATAATCCCCTTCCACACTGCCCCCGTCAGGACGTAATACACCACGACCGGCGCCCAGACCAGAGCCGTCCCGACCACAGGGACTAACGATAGGACAGCCATCACTGCACCCCAGAGCAAGGGAGATGGCAAGCCGAAGAAAAAGAAAATCACCCCACCCGCCGTGCCGTGAATCAACGCTGTGGCGAGGCTCCCACCGAGTGTCGCGCGCGTGATAGCACGGAATTTCTCAATGATTTTTTCTTCGTGCTCAGGGCGAAGAGGGCTTAACTGTCTGAGCTCATGGAGTATTCCCGGGCCCCTCAGGAGCAGATAATAAAGAGCGAAGATCATCACAAAGAAGTTGACCACGAAGTGAGTAATACCCGAAAAGATTGATGCGCTTCTGCTGACAAGGAACTCGCTCACGATGCCGATGACCTTCGCTGCCACCGCGCCCAGGTCAGGCTCGGGCATTCCCACCCGCTTAGTCCTGGCAAGAAACCACTGGTAGGAGGATGTTTTCCGGACGGTTTCAAAAGATGCAGGACCGCCGACCGCCACACGCGCCTCAAGCATCCTGTAAGCGCCGACGGACTGTTCAGCCAGCATGAACAAAAGAAACATCGCGGGCAGCACGATCACCACCGTGAGCAACACGCACGACACAGCGCTCGCCCAGCGGGGATGACGCAGCCGCCGTGAGAGGGCCGAAAACAGTGGGTGGAAGACCGTGGCCAGAATAGCAGCCCAGGCAAGAGCGGGCAGAAAAGGCTCCAGGATGCGGAAGACGTAATACAGCACGATAACGAGGACGATCAGGAGTGCAATCCGGCCGTAGTCTGTGCGCTGCATCGTAGTTGTCCCGCCGCGGCGGGTCAGTCGTCAGTGGTCCGTGGTCAGTCGTCAGTTGTAAATTGGGTGGAGCCACTACTTGGTTCCCGATTTCGGAGCGTGGCACATCAATGCTCAACATTCGACTCTGGGGTTTCAGCTTTAACACCCCCGACCACTTCCCCGCCCTTCAAAACCGCCTTTACGTTTTCCAGTGTGGTTACGTTTTTGAGGGGATCACCTTCGACTGCGATCAAATCTGCGTACTTCCCGGGTTCGAGGGTACCGATCTGGTCCGACCAACCAAGCAGGTCGGCGGCATTAACGGTCGCAGCTTGAATAGCTGCCAGTGGTGTTAAACCCAGCTTCACCATGACGGCGAATTCATGAGCGTTCAGTCCATGCGGGTAGACGGCTGCATCGGTGCCGAATGCGACTTTCACGCCTTCACGAAAGGCCCTGGCAACGTTTTGGCGGGCGGCGGGCAATACGAGTTTTGCCTTTGCCACCATATCGTCCGTAAGGCCAAGTTTCTGGTAGTTCTCCAGGAGCCAGTCGCCAAGGTAAAGCGTCGGCACAAGATACGTTCCGTGTTGCTTCATCAGTTGAATACCTTCTTCGTCGATGAAGCTGCCATGCTCGATGGAGTCCACACCGGCCAGGATAGCATCCTTGATACCTTGCGCGCCGTGGGCATGGGCGGCTACTTTTCGGCCCAGGCGGTGAGCCTCGTGGACGATGGCCTGCATCTCCTCGGGGCTGTATTGCTCCAATTCGGCATTGTCGCCTTTCGAGAGCACGCCGCCGGTGGCGCAGAACTTGATCAGGTCCGCGCCATACTTGATGTCTTCCCGGACTTTGGCCATCACTGCGGGAACGCCATTGGCCACCCCTTCACTGAAAAAGTGGAATTCCGGGGCCAGGAGATTCTCATCACAATGTCCACCCGTGATGCCGAGCGGCGGGCCGGAGGCGAGAATTCTAGGGCCAGGGACATCGCCGGCATTGATAGCATCGCGCAAGGCGATGTCGGCGAAGCCGCTGGCCCCCACGTTTCGTACTGTGGTAAAGCCGGCCTCCAGCGTCACGCGGGCGTTTCTCGCACCCAGGAGCGCTTCACGGGGCACGGACACTGCGAGGCCTTTGTAACCCATGAGGTAGGGCGAGCCGGTAAGGTGTGTGTGGGCGTCGATCAGTCCAGGCAACACCGTGTAACGAGAGAGGTCCACAACACGAGCGTCCGAGGGCACATGGGGAAGGAGTTCACGCTCATCGCCGACCGCGCGGATCCGGTCGCCTTCGATGAGGATCATTTGATGATCGCGGTACACTCCCCTGCGGACGTCGAGAACTCGTCCAGCTTTTACCACCACGCCAGCATGTTGGCCGGCATGTTGCCCTGCCAGGCCAGCGGGAACACATAGCAATAAACTCCAAAGCAGCGCAGACCACCTAGGCATGACTCCTCCCCTCTGGAATGGTTTCTTCCTTGTGAGGCAGGTTCAGGGGAACGCCCCTGACTAAGTTGTGGGGCAGTCCGCTCCCCGGCTTGTCCCCCAGCCGTTGTCTGGCCAGGACCACCGCTCCCAGCGGTCCCGCGTCGTCACCGAGCGCCCCGGGAACAATCTTCACACGCCGGGCATCGTGGCGGCGAAGAAAATACTGGTAAGCTGTCTTCCTGATCGGCGTCACGTAATCTCTGCCGAGCCGTCCGGCGATTCCTCCTCCAATAATCACGTATTCAGGATCGAGCATATTGACCACGTTCGCCACCAGGATGCCAAGGCAAAACTGGGCCCGCTTCATCACTTTTTCCATGACCGGATCACGCTCTTTTAAGGCTCTCTGAATAATGCTGCTGGTCATGCGGTCCCTGCCCCGCTCCTTCATAAGCTTCAGGACGATGCTCTTTTCTCCTCTCCGTATGGCGGCGCGGACGTCGCGTTCCATCGCGGTGCGGCTGGCCAAGGCTTCTGCGCAACCGCGGTTGCCGCAGCCACAGCGAGGCCCGTTGATCTCCAAGACCATGTGGCCGACCTCTCCGGCGGCGCCGCGAGCGCCCAGGTATAGTCGTCCTCCGCTGACGATGCCTCCCCCTATTCCCGTCCCCACGAAGATCCCCACCAACTCCTGCGCTCCCCGGCCAGCGCCCAGAGCGTATTCCCCGATCACTCCAACGTTGACGTCGTTTTCAACAAACACCGGAACCTTGAGCAGAGCCTCCAACTTGGGTCCCAGCGCCACCTTTTTCCACCCCAGGTTCGGCGCGTGATAAACAACACCGCCCATGGGATCTACCGCTCCCGGCACCCCAATGCTCACCGTGCGCAGGTCCGATAGTTTCAGACCCGCCGACTGCACAGCGGCCTCCACCAGAAGAGCAAGGTCCGCAACCGAGCGGTCAGGTTTCTGGCTAGGGTTGGTGGGCGCTCTCTGCATACCAAGAATTTTGTTTTCCGCATTCACCACCAAGGCGCGCAAACGCGTTCCCCCCATGTCGATTCCCACCATGACTTCCTTTTTAGCAGGCATCCAATTGTCCCTCCTGGTAACACTCCGAACCCCGGTCAGCAGAGTTTACCTTACTTACTGATTCCGCGAAATGCCAGATTGGGTGCTGGTGCAGTTGGGTGTCGAAGCGGCGAGTTGACCTCGCCCTGCCGCCACGACGGGAGCGTAAAGCCACCGCTACATTAAACTGCGCCGCTACGCCAGATTCAGAATTGCTCTATACCCCGAAACCTCTTCTTCATTCTGCTGACTCCTGAATCCGTTTTTGACTGAAATCGTTGACACTGCTCGGATTGAGAAGTAATCTTTGCGCACGTCTCGGGTGAAAGTGCGCCTATGTTTCAACCAAGGGAGGTTTAACCATGTTAGAAAACAGGATTTCCAGACGCGATTCCTTTTTCCTGATCGGAACCGGAGCTGCCCTTGCGGCGTCGGGCATCAGTGTGAATTGCGCGAGAGAAAAACGCCCATCCGCGGCAAAGCCGAGCCAGGCTGAGGAGGAAAGCCCCGAGGTCCAGGCAGACCGTGCGCGCCGAATGAAATGGTGGCATGAAGCCAAATTAGGCATGTTTATTCACTGGGGCCTTTACAGCGTGGTTGGTCATCATGAGTGGGCCATGGAGATGGAGGGCATCCCGGTGCTCCAATACCAGGAGCTGGCCAAGGTTTTCAAGCCGCAGCCCAAGGCTGCCCGGGCATGGGCCAAGTTGGCCAAGCAAGCAGGCCAGAAGTACATGGTGATGACAACCAAGCACCATGAAGGCTTCTGCAATTGGGATACGAAGCTAACCAACTATTGCGCGTCAAAACAGGGACCGGGTCGCGACCTGGTGGCGGAATATGTGGAAGCCGCGCGGGCGGAGGGACTTCGTGTGGGCTTCTATTACTCGCTGATGGATTGGCACCATCCGGACGGGGCCCGCTGCGCTACCGACCAGGTGGCACGAATACGCTTTGTCGAGTACACGCACGGCTTGATCCGGGAACTGCTGACCAACTACGGCAAAATTGATGTCCTCTGGTATGACATGGATTGGCCTCTTACCCCTGAGCAGTGGGAGTCCAAAAAGATGAACGAGATGGTGTTCAAACTCCAGCCGGACATCATCCTCAACAACCGGAATGGTCTGCCCGGAGACTTCTCGACCCCCGAGCAGGAGATTCAAGCTGAACGGGGAGGGCGCGCGTGGGAATCCTGCATGACCATGAATGATAGTTGGGGTTACACCGAGGCCGACGACGACTGGAAAAGCGCCAAGACTATCGTCCGGGACCTGGTCACTTGCGCGAAGGGCGGGGGTAACTACCTGCTGAATGTCGGCCCGAAGCCGGACGGCTCCGTGCCTGAGCCGTCAGTCAA
>JBAVYG010000229.1:0-1746 GCA_049698675.1 Terriglobia bacterium | reverse complement strand
CTTCAGGTCCGCGCGCCGAAGGCGCAAAGCATTGTGGGCTATGTGAACCTGTCAGCGAATCTTCTCTCAATCTGAGCACGGGAGCGCAGCCCGTCAATTGACGGACTGCGCGGGGCACGGGACACGGGAATAATCAGGAGGGCCTTGTAGCGGCGGGGCTGAACAGGTTGCGGAAAAACTCGTTTGGCGTGTCATTCCGAGGAGTCCCGATCTGATCGGGACGACGAGGAATCTCGCATTGTCTTGAAAACACTCAGAGCGAGATTCCTCGCGCAGTTTACCCCGAGCGGGCAGGGCGAGATTCCTCGCTTCGCTCGGAATGACAGTGAAGGGCTCGGAATGACAGCTTGGAAGGGTCCTTCCGCACCCTGTGAAGCCCCGCCCTTCCAGACCCGTGGTGGGAAATGCGGGCTGATACAGCACGCTGAAGCGCAGAGCTGCGCTCTGCGCCAGCGAGCGACACAAGATGGAATGGTGCGTGGCGAGCCAGAGGGGGTTATGACCTCACCGGACGCAAAGCCGACTTCCCAGGCCAAATCCCAAACCCGGCGGAAAACGGCATGGGTGCTGACTTGGTGGTTAGTTGTCGTCCTTGAGTTCGAGGGAGAGGAAGTGGACCCGGCCCGAGCCATCGCCGGCAACGATGACACGACCATCCGCTTCCACCGCGCATGAGAGGAGCGCGGCGTCGGCCGTAAAAGCGCCGACTAGTTTCCCTGTCTCGAGGTCCCACACCTTCAGGGTCTTGTCATGAGAAGCCGAGACCGCGTACTTCCCGTCTCGCGTCACCGCCACCAGATACGTTGATCTGGACCGCTCCTGGCTGGGCGAAGTGACGGCGATTTCTCCCTGCGTGGACAAGCCCGGTATAGGTAATGGCCCCTGGATGCTCGACTTTTCGGCCAAGATTCGTGGCGAATCTCGCACGAGTAGCGCGGTGCCGCCGCGGCTGAAAGTCCGCCAATCTTAGTGGCGGACGACCTGTTCTGACCGTGGGTCATTTTTGTCAACCGCGACTTGGCCCTACTTGTTGCTGCTCGATGAGCCCCGCAGCACCTTGTGGATCTCATCGAAATGCTTCTCGACGAACGCGAGATTGGCCGGGCTTACGACCTTCAGCATTTCTGCCGGGTATTCCTTGTAAGTGCCGTCCTTCTTGAAGCCGACGACCATCCTCGCCTGGATCAGCGTCCTTGTTCCGACCACCCACTCACGCGGCGTCAAACTATTCTTCTTGAGGATGGCCACCGCGTCGGGATGTTTTTGGATTTGTTGCGTGATCTGATCGAGGTTATAGTCTGAGCTGCCCGATTGCATCTCTGGATAGCGTGCTTGCAACTGCATCAGATCCTTGGTTGCGTTCCCCAACTTCTGAACCTTGTCCATCGTCAACACGTAGTTATAAGATTCTTTCTGGTCGGGGCTGTCCTGCGCTTTTCTTGACTGCGCAGCGGCGGCCGCGACGGAGAGCATCGCGACCGGGACCACCATTGACGTGAAGCATTTCCGAGAGAGCATATCTCCTCCTATTTCCAATAAATCCATTGACCCTGGGCCGGGAATTGGCAACGTCCAGTTTACACTAACACCTCACGGAGGACGAGTGTTATGTTGGAAAGTGTCGCAGCAATATGAGAAGTTCCTATTCCAGCAAAGTAGAAAGTTCCTGTTGAAGTCCGGCAGACTGGCTGGATGAGAAAACAGGAGATGCTGGCGATGAGCACGAAGGAACGGGATCGATTGAAG
>JBAVYG010000228.1:0-3231 GCA_049698675.1 Terriglobia bacterium | reverse complement strand
TAATGAGGTAAGAAAGGGGACATTTCTAAAGAGCTTTGACACCCGATGTTATTCGACTTGACATACCCAAAGCTTAATCTTACTATAATGCCCTCAATCAACATGGAGGTCCCATGAGATACGCCCTGTGGACCGGAGTGTTGTTAGTTCTAGCGGCGTCTGCCGTTAGTCTGCGCTCGGTCAGCGCTGATCCCCCCGATGGGATAGGAGCTCAAAATCCCACAACCACACCACAAACACAGACCACAAAACCTCCGCTCGCATTCGGCTTAGAGGAGGGGACTCCGGTGAAGCTGCGCATTCAACGCACGGTCTCCTCGGCGGATGCTCATGTGGAGGATCGCGTGGATTTCGACGTGCTGGAAGAAATCAAAGTGAAAGACGTGCTTGTGATTCCCAAAGGAAGCGTCGCGTGGGGAACCGTGACGGAGGCGGAGCCTAAACGAAGAATGGGGCGTGGGGGCAAGCTCAATGTGAACATTGATTCTGTACGGCTAGGAGACGGAGAAAAAGTGGCGCTGCGTGCTGTTAAAGACGTTAAAGGGGGAGGCCACGTAGGGGCAATGACAGGCGCGATGGTGGCCACAAGCGTAGTTTTTTTCCCAGCGGCGCCATTCTTTCTGTTCATGCACGGAAAGGACATCACCATTCCAAAGGGCACTGAGATTACTGCATACATCAACGGTGATGCCGCGCTAGATCCAAAAAGGTTCGCGCCGCCGGCAGGTGCAGAGGTCGGAGTGACCGCTCCCAGCCCGGGTGCCTCTGCGGAAACTCCCGGCGGCCCTCCGAGTACCAGTCAACCCGTAGAAACTGTTCCGGCTACGATCAAATCCGTTCCAGACGGTGCAGACGTCACGCTCGATGGTAAATATGTTGGAAGTACCCCCTCCAGCGTGCGCCTCATGCCCGGCGACCACACGGTTACGATCGAAAAGCCCGGCTTCAAGGTTTGGCAACGCACCATAAGCGTAACGGCTGGAGGGGATATCAGTTTGGACGCCACCCTCGAAAAACTCCCATAGGTCCCACGTCAAACGGAATCCTCCAGCATTTATGCTTGGAGGTCACCAACGCTCTGTGGAGGTGCGCACCCACCTTCTCCAGGGGCAGCAGCCTCGCCTGCACCATCAAGCACGATTCTATCAAGAGGCTGCTCTACGAGCGGACAGCAAAACCTCGTTACGCCCTGGGGATCTTGGTTGCCTGGCTGCCGCTCCTCACCAACCAGGTAGATTCTCTCTTGAATTTGAAGAGTTGATTCCGGCACGCCTTCCTTGCAAGACCGACCAACAGTTTAATCCTCGAAAAACGAGGCACGATTGTTGTACTGGCGTGATGCGACTGAATGGGCAATGGCCGGACGCCGCCACAATGTATCTTCTGGCGGGGACCAAGCAATCCGGGGGTCCGGGAGGGGCGCGCTGTCACAAAAACTAGAGGCCCTTTGGCTCGCAGTGCGGGTTTGCTCTGCTATACTCGCCGTGAGCGGGAAATCCATGGGGATTTGCCAGCCGCCGTCGAGGGTTCTTGTTCCGCAGGATGCTAAAAAACCTGTTTAGCCTATCACTCCGAGGAGTCCGCCATTCTTATTGGCGGACGACGAGCAATCTCGCAAGTCCCTTTTTCCCAGAGCGAGATTCCTCTCCCGCAGGGCGGGATCGGAATGACAACGTTCGCAGCCGTCTTTCAGCATCCTGTTAGCCCCCTTCAATCCTCTTTGAGCTGAGGCACTGATTTGACGATGGAGCCACCCGATGTTTCGAAGAAGCGGAGGCCGCTTTTCTCCGCGCGGAAGCGGTTATTCATGGCGTCACTCCTGTTCGCTCTTCTGTTCCCTTTTTTCACCTGGAAACAAGCCGCAGGCTGCGTCCTCCTGCTCCTGTTGTTCGACACTCTAGTCCTGCCCTGGCTGGATATTGACGTGAGCAAACGCCCAGGCGTCGCTCGAAGCATCGGCGCGGCGGCTCCGGGCCTCTCTCAACCACCTCCTAGCCCCCTCCTTATCAAAGGAGGGGGAACTTGCATTCCGGCGGCTCATACCTACCCGGCGCCAACTGTCAACACGTGGACAGGAATTGTCTTGTATCCCATCTCCGTTTTGGTGCTCATTGGACTTTACCGTAACCACCTTCACATTGCCGCAGCAGCGTGGGCCACCATGGCGCTGGGCGACGGCATGGCAACTGTAGTCGGAGAAGCTCTGCGTGGCTCTGCGCTCCCCTGGAACCGGCAGAAGACTTGGTCCGGTTTTGTTAGCTTCGCGGTTGCGGGAACGGTGGGCGCGTACGTTCTCACACGCTGGATTGCTCCTGAAATTCCTCCCCATAGGGCCCTGATGGTTTGCGCTGCCGCCTCATTGCTCGGGGCCGTGGTTGAGAGTATTCCGATTCCTCTGGACGACAACCTCACGGTGCCGCTGGTTGTGGGCGCCTTCATGTTTTGCGCTTTCCTGATAGAGAATTCCGCGCTCGATAGCAACCTGCCCTACCTCGGCCGCCGCGTATTCCTGGCCATTGCTGTGAATCTGGCGTTCGCATTGTTAGCCTGCGCGCTGAAAGCCGCATCGCGCTCCGGCGCAGTCTGCGGCTTTTTCCTCGGAACGGCGATCTATCTCGGATACGGTTACAAGAGCTTCCTTCTCCTTTTCGCGTTTGTTCTGCTGGGTTCGATTGCCACGCGCCTCGGCTTCTCGAAGAAAGCGGCTCGTGGTGTTGCCGAGCGCAGGGGAGGGGCGCGAAGCTGGCGCGAGGCGCTGGCCAATCTGCTCGCGGCGGCATTCTTCTCCGTCCTGGTGATTACAACGCATCACGAAGCTGCCTTCCTGATTGCGTTGGTGGCGGCGCTGGCAGAGGCGGCAGGCGACACGGTCTCGAGCGAAATCGGCCACTGGGCTTCAGACCGTGCTTACCTGATTACCACCTTCGAGGCTGTTCCGGCCGGCGAAGACGGAGGAATTTCTCTGGGTGGGTCCGCGGCAGGGTTTGCGGCTTCAGCAATCATAATGGGGCTGGGTCTTGGATTAGGGTTGTGTGGGCCGTACAGGTTCGCAGGCCCCGCCATCGCACTTGGCGCCGCCTGCGCGGGCAACTTGTTCGATAGCTTGTTAGTAATACTAGGTTAAGTTGTTCAAGAGCTGTCCAGTTTAGGAAATCGCATGTGGCACCACGGGCAAAAGCCGCCGAGCCTAATCAGAATTTGCTGCAGCCTCCTCCGCACTTGGGGCAAAGT
>JBAVYG010000227.1:0-2166 GCA_049698675.1 Terriglobia bacterium | reverse complement strand
TTTTGGGAGTGCGGCTCGATGGTGGACGGTGCTTGACGACAAGGAGGGTGACCCGATGGCGGATGGTGGCAAGATGGATTTTGAAGCAACGCTTTCCATTTCACCTGCCCATGCTGGCGCCCTTGCGGCCCGAATGCTCACTCTCGAAGAGGATTGCCGGGAAATCGAGCGCAACCTGGACGGGTTCCACGGCATTCTCTATGAATATGCCGGGGCAATTCCAGAAACCAGTAAAGAACAGATTCGCACGATCCTCCTTGAGGTTCTGGATCAGGTCACATCAATTAAATTAGACCTGGGCCTTCCGAAGCGGACGGTCGAACTGGATAAGGTGATCGAATCACGCCTTTCTCACATCTGGGTCACCTTGCACGAAAGCAAGTCCCAGAGCCTGGGCGGTTACGGAGCAGTGCCTGAGGAGCTGAAGGAGTACCTGGATCCGCGCGTAGATGAAATCCTGGGGTTCCTTGTTCGTCTGCGTGAAGCGCTTGGGGAGGCGAGAATTGAAGGGAAACCCGAAAGAGCCTCGGATGAGGTGTTATGAGCAACATCGGACAGAACCATTAGCGGATATCCCCCTCGTGGACCGCGAAAGTGAAGCTCTCCGATTGCATGACGCCATTTTAAAGCGCGAGAGCTTGTTGATCAGCGGGCCAGCAGGAATGGGGAAAACCGCTCTGCTCTTGAAGGTTCTAAGTGAACTGCCATCAGCGGTGGCTCGTTATTGCTTCTACCTGAGCGGGGTGGAGGGAGTGCAGCCCCTGATGCGTGGGTTGCTTCAGAGGCTTTGTGATTTGGACGATGCGACTCTGCGTCGTCAACTTCATGTCGAGGGCATCCGGGAGAACACCTTCAAGAGTTGGCTGAAGCACCAGCCTACGAGCCGGCTCAAAGGGGCCGTTTATCGGTCCATGGAAAAGGGTAACTATTGGGTCTTCGTCGACCACTTGCCTCCCCTGACTCATGCGGAGGCTAAAATCGTTCGCGAACTCGTCTGGATGCGGAAGACGCCAGTTTTTCTTCTGGCGAGGGGGCCTACGGAGAGGGACGTCGGGCATGTGGGCAATATCTACTGGGGTAGCCGACAGCAACTCTCTCTGGATCCTCTCCCCAAGCGAGCGGGCAGGGAATTGCTCGAGTGTTGCATCCGGAAGTTCACGCTTGGAAATTTGGAGTTGGAGGATTTCCGTGAGGAGGTCTTACGGCTCAGCGGCTTAGTGCCCGGCACAATCGTAAGGATGTGCGACTTGGCCCAAGCGCCGAAATATCGATACGGTTCGCGCCTTAAGACAAAACTGATCCACATTGACTGTTTGATGAGCGGCGTCCAGCTTTGACCAACTTACAGCCGCAAGGACCATCATGAGGTATCGTTTATGACCGCAAGTAAAAACATTACGCCTATGATAGTGAACATGGCGCCCGGAGACGGCGACACTGCTGGACTCGCCGCGACGAGTGACGTTGACGGAGCGACGAGACTTATTCGCCTAGCAACCTTGGGGGAAGAGCTCGGCACGAATCGGGTCGCTGAGGAAGCTCGCGAGCTCGCCGCCCGCATCTCGGAAGGCCGCTTCTACGTCGCGTGCATCGGCCAGTTCAAGCGCGGCAAGTCAACGCTGATCAACGCGCTGATCGGTGAGCCCGTGCTCCCTGTGGGCTTCATCCCGGTCACTGCGGTGCCCACCGTGATCCGGTTCGGAGAGCGGCACAGAGCACGAATCCGGGTCCGGGCTGGCTCCTGGCGGGAAATCGCCATCGCGGGTCTAGACCAGTACGTAACAGAAGAGCACAACCCGGAGAATGCCAAGGGAGTCGTAGGCGTCGAAGTGTTTGTGCCCAGCCCGCTGCTTGCGGCAGGCATGTGCCTGGTGGATACGCCCGGGCTGGGATCGGTGTTCACGGGCAACACGGCTACGACCGAGGCTTTCATACCCCACATCGATGCGGCGCTCGTTGTGGTGGGCGCAGACCCGCCGCTCGCGGGCGAGGAGCTGGCGCTCGTCGAGGCTGTGGCGCGACAGGTTCAGGATCTGATCCTGGTCATTAACAAGGCGGACCGAACCACCGACGAAGAAAGAGCGGCGGCCGCGGGTTTCACGCGAAAGTTGTTGGAAAAGCGTTTGCAGCGGCCTGCCGGGCCCGTCTTTGAAGTCAGCGCCGCAG
>JBAVYG010000226.1:0-8896 GCA_049698675.1 Terriglobia bacterium | reverse complement strand
TGACAGCCCTCTCCCTGGGGAGAGGGTGCCCGACGGAGGAGGGCGGGTGAGGGGTTTTTCCATTCCATGAAGCCAGCAACCTCGTTCAACTTACGAATTCGGGTTCTAGTTTCCTGTTTCTAATTTCTGCTTTCTAATCTGCCCTTCCTGGGCCTGCCATCCACGTGAGACTCACCCGGCCCGCTGCCCGCCCGGCTAAAGGTAGCGGGCTGCGAGGTTGCGGGAGCGGGGCGCTCCCGCAACAGCGGGCGAGACGCCCGCGCCACAAGACACCCCGGACTGCCTACTGCCTTCTGCTTTCTAGAAGGAGCTCGGCACGTGCTGATGGTAGTTGGGGTAGGCCGGCTTCTTATACGCCGGCGGCGGATTCTTCTTGAGCGCTTCCATCGTCACCTCGACCGCCTTCTCGAGCTGCGGATCGTGGCCTTGGCGTACCAGCTTGGGATCAAGCTCGATCTCGAGGTCCGGGGCGATGCCATGGTTCTCCACTTCCCACTCGCCTTTGGTTCCGTAGATGGCCCAGCGCGGGGCGGTGACGGAACCGCCGTCCATTAACTGCGGATAGCCGCCGATACCGACCAGCCCGCCCCAGGTGCGCGTGCCGACCAGGGGGCCGATCCCAGCCTTGCGGAAGTACCAGGGCATCGCGTCGCCGCCCGAACCCGCGAACTCGTTAATGATCATCGTCTTGGGCCCATAAATCGCCTCTTGCGGCTCGGCGTAAGTCTCGCCTTCGCGCGTCATAACGAAACTCATCACCGGGCGGCGCAGGCAGTCGACGATGTAGTCGGCAAGGGAGCCGCCGCCGTTGAAGCGTTCGTCCAGGACGGCGCCTTCCTTGCCCACTTGCGCAAAGTAGTAGCGGTTAAAGTTCGTATAGCCGGCGCCGGCGGTGTTGGGCAGATAGACGTAGGCGAGCTTGCCGCCGCTCATCTGGTCCACCTTGCGGCGGTTGGCCTCGATCCACGCCAGGTTCCTCAGCGCCGTCTCACTTTCAACCGGAACCACGGTCACATCGCGGGCTCCGCTACCGTCCGGCTTGGGACCGACTTTCAACACTACCTGCTTGCCGGTCGTTTCCTGGAAGAAGCTGTAGATATCGTCAGTGGCGCGCAGGTCGCGTCCGTTCACCGCCAGCAGATACTCTCCTTCTTTGACGTTTACACCCGGCTGGGTGAGGGGCGCATGAAGTTGCGGATTCCAGTTCTCGCCGCTGTAAATGCGCGCCAAACGGTAGCGTCCGTCTTCCAGGGTGTAATCGGCGCCGAGCAGGCCCACCTTCACGGTCTTGAGTTCGGGCTGCGTGCCGCCGCCGACGTACATGTGCAGGACGCTGAGATTCCCCAGCATCTCGTCAAACAAGTAGGCAAGATCGGCGCGGCTTGCGACCGCGGCAAGGAAGGGTGCGTAGGCTTCCTCCACCGTCTTCAAGTCCAGTCCGTGGAAGTGCGGATCATAGAAGAAGTCGCGTTCGATCCGCCAAATCTCGTGGTACATCTGCTTCCACTCCGCGCGCGGGTCAACATACACCTCGATGTCCGCGGTTTTGAGCTGGCCTTCACCCGGCTTGGGAGGCTTGTCGGCAGCGGCGATGAACCACTTCTCGTCCTGGCGATAGAGCATCTTCTCGCCGTTGTCCGAGAGCGCGAAGTTCCGGACGCCTTCCAGCAGCTTTTCGGTCTTGCGCGTCTTCAGGTCAAAACGCTGGATAAAGAACCGCGTGGGGCCTTCCTCAGTGTCCACTTGCGGGCCCTCCAACAGATACAGGATGCCCTCCTTGCCCGCCGCCAGACCCTGGTAGTTGCGCTCCGGAATGGGCAGAGCCACGATGCGCTGGCTGATGTTCTCAAAGTCAATGGTGACCTTTACGGGCTCCTTCTTCTCTTTATCCTTGTCCTTGTCTTTGTCCTTACTCTGATCGGCGGCTTGGCCGGACTTATCATCTTTCTTCTCCTCTGCCTTTTCGTCGTCACTTTCGGGGGCAATCAGGGAAGGCAAATCCTTGCGGAGCACCACGGCATAAGCGCTGCGCGTCACGGGACGCCCCATGCTGGTCATGTCGAGCCAGCCGGTGGCCAGGCCCATATTGGTGCTGGCCGCAAAGTAGAGATATTTGCCGTTCTTGTCGAAATTGGGATAGAGCGCATCGCTCATGCCGTCGGTAAGCTGAGTCACCTTGTGTTCGTCGAGCGCGTACACAAACACGGCGCGCAGGTGATTGGGTAACTGCCGAGTGTAAGCCAGCCAGCGACTGTCGGGCGACCACACGACATTAAACTGGTGCAGTGGCGAATCAAAAAGGTCCGTATCCACCTTGACCGGCGCCGGGTGCTCCAGGTCCACGTACCAGAGGTTTAGCCGCTTGTCACTGTAAGCGATTTTCTTATTGTCAGGCGACCACGTGGGCGAATAATAGAAGGATGGGGGCTGGCCGAGGTCGATCTTGCGCACGGGACCCAGACCGTCCTGGCTGCTGATGTGAAGCCCATATTCACCGGATTCATCCGAAAAGTAGGCAATGGACTTGCCGTCCGGCGACCACGCTGGGTTGCGGTCGGCCACCGCTGGGCTGCGGGTAAGGTTGCGGATGTCGCCCTTTTCGGCGGGCACAGTCAGTATCTCACCGTGCGCTTCGAACACGGCACGCTGTCCCGTGGGCGAGATGTTGGAACTGAGGATCTGCTTTTCTACCTTCTCGAAATGCGGCGTCACTTGTGGCATATCGCCCGCCACGCGCACCTCGATCCTCTTCGCTTTGCCCGACCCCAGATCGTAGAGGTGCAATGACCCGAATTGTTCGTATACAATCGCGCCCGGCCCCGCCGATGCTGACTTGAAGTCAAAGCCCTCGTTCTTCAACAACTCTTTCACTTCCTTGGTCCTCGTATCGTAGGCAAAAAGCGTGATGGGACCGTTGCGGTCGGAGAGGAAATAGATTTTGTCGCCGACCCACATGGGGTTGAAGTCATTGGAATTGTCGCGCGGCACTTTGACGATGCTCGAGTCAGACAGGTTGGCAATCCAGATAGGCGAAGTATGCCCGCCCCGATAGCGCTTGATAGCGATGTAATTCGACCCCGCCCCCGGGCGACGGTTCCAGCTCGGCACGTAGGCGATCCTGGAGCCGTCAGCCGAAAAGGAGGCTTGCACCCCCATGGGCAGAGGCAATTCAGTTGGGAACCCGCCTTCGGCCGGGATGGTGAAAAGCTTCTCAAACCGTGAGTAACTGCTCCGCGTAGAGCGGATCAGGACTTGTTTGCCGTCCGGAGTCCATCCCACCGCTACGTCCGTACTAGGGTGGTAAGTCAAGCGCCGCGGCTCGCCGCCGGCGACCGGCGCCACATAGACGTCTTGGTTGCCGTCATAGTCGCCGGTGTAAGCCACCATGGTGCCGTCCGGCGAGAAGATCGGACCGCTTCCTAACCCCATTCCGGTCACCAGCCGGCGCGCGTCGCCGCCGCTGCGGTCCACAATCCAGATGTCACCCCCATACGTAAAGGCGATCTGGGTCTTGCTCACGGTTGGGCTCTGCAGCAGGAGCGGTCTCGCGTCCCGCCCCAGGCACGCCCCACTCCACACGAAAAAAAGCGAGAGCACCACGCAACCTCTTTTCATCATGTCCCCCTCTTTGACTGCCCCGAAGGGGCAAACTGTGAGTAGCCGTGGGTGCAACCCACGGAAGGAAAGAAAAAAACCTCACCGGCCCTGAAAGGGTCCCGCGCCGGCGGGATCAACCCCGTTGGGGTTGGACGAATTCGCCGGGCAATGCTATCCGCAGGTTGAAACCTGCGGCTACTCACGGGAGGCCCCTTCGGGGCCTGCCAATTCCTGGCCCCTCCAGCGTCGTCATCCCTCCGCGCGAGTCGCCAGGTTCACAGCGAAACAAGTCGCATCATTGCGCGTGCATCACCATGAAATACTGCCTAGCTGCGATCACTCCATCACCGCCCAACTGTGGAGGTGTTTTTGCGCGGTACCCTCGCTCCCGCTAAACTCGCCGCAGTCAGACGGCTTCGCATTCTAGACTTAGAGGTTTGCCCTGTCAAAGGATAGCGCAAAGCTTTCAATGCGCATGTCGTAGTGCATCGCAAACGGGTCTGCCCTCTCCCTTGGGGAGAGGGTGGCCCGCGTCCGGCGCTTTCACCAGCCGGCGCGGGCCGGGTGAGGGGTTAGTTGCACAGCGAGAAGCGATCAGACAGGCCGACGACAAGCGACAATGCCTTCCGTTCCGCCCGGCCTAAATTTCTCAACCGAAACGAGTAATTCATCGACTTTCTGGGGATGAGTCGCAGGCGGTCCTGAGCATCGCGAAGGAAGAATCTCGCATGTTCATGAAAATGCGCAAACCGAGATTCCTCTCCCGCAGGGCGGGGCCAAAATGACAGCAGGGAAGCGTTTTTCCGCAGCCTGTCTAGGCCCGCGCCGAAAGCGTCCCCTCCGCCACAGCAGAAGAGGTCTCCTGGCTCAGTTCCTCCATGGCGCGGCGAACTTTCTGTTGAGTTTCCGGATCGAGACCGCGTTCCACCAGCGGGAACAGACGCCCGTTTTCTCTCAGCAGATGCGCGCGCACCCACTGAACATAGTTGCGGCCACGTTTCGTTACTTCCTGCCGGTTCTTGCCATTCTTCGCCCACTGCTCGATGCACTGGACAAACGCCTTCTCCGCAACCTCCCCCGCGTCGTTGTCGCGCCGCATGCGTTCCACGGTTGCCGCGAGGCCCTGCATGTGTCCTTCGAGCGCGGGATACAGAATCTGTTCCTGCTGCTCAATATGAGTATGAAGAACAAGCGTAATCTTCCTTGATAATCCCCGCAGGCGCTCAGAAGTCGATTCCAAATCACGCGCCAGGCGGAGCACTTGCAGTTCCTCCTGAAGTCCATTCAACAATTGAGACAGTTCCTGGTGCGCCTGTCCCAGGTATTCAGCTACAAATTGTGTCATTAGGGAAAAAGACCTCCACTTATAGTGATGCGCCAATCTTCCGAAAAGATTGATTTCGGGGAAGGGGCAGTTTGACGCTTCAATACGTACTGTAGCACTAATGGCGAACTTCGTCGCGTGGCGCGAAGAAGAACAGATCCTTCTCCCGCAGGGCGGGATCAGGATGACATGTCCCGCCGCGGCGGGAGCGGAGCGCAGCGTAGCGAAGAATCTGCTTTTGGTTGCGGCCAAAGTCCGCGTGGTATTGCTAGGCTTTTTCTTCTGGCTTCTGACTTCTGGATTCTGATTTCTGACTTCTGACTCCTGCTCGTCATTCGTCCCCGCTCTTCCGCCGCAGGTGAAGTTCAGTCTTCGGCTTGGGAGGCGAGTACTCTCAATTCCTCCCCGCTCACGCGCATGGTGAGCCATTCCTTCATGACCTTGGCGCCGAGCGATTCGTAGAACTCGATGGCGGGTGTGTTCCAGTCGAGCACTTGCCACTCAAAGCGTCCGCAGCCTTCATCCACCGCCACTTTCGCCAGACGCAGCAGGAGCGCTTTGCCGATGCCCTTGCCGCGGAATCGCGGCTGCACAAACAGGTCTTCGAGAAACAGCGTCGGCCGGCCCACCCAGGTCGAGTAGTGATTGAAGAAAAGTGTAAACCCCGCTGGCTCGCCCTCCCATTCGGCGATTAACACGCGGAATTTGGGATTCGTGGAGAAGCCGTCGCGGCGTATATCTTCCGGTGTCGCCACCGCTTGCTCCGGGGCTTTTTCATATTCGGCAAGCTCCCGGATGAATTGAAGGATAAGCGGAATGTCGTTTGCGCTTGCGTTTCGGATGTTCAGCATCAGGCCATTGTAGCAGCGTGGAGTCGGTCCACGGGTCGGAAACGTTTGGCACGTGCTCGGGATGGTTTATGATGAAGAGAATGAGTCCTGATGCGTCCAGTTTGTGTTACACTGTCCGAGACACATACTCACTGCTGTTTTTGCAACACTGCCAGAGCGAGTGTCGGTAAGTGATCGATGGGCCGTTAGCTCAATTGGCAGAGCAACTGACTCTTAATCAGTAGGTTGGGGGTTCGATTCCCTCACGGCTCACCACTAATTCCAGCAACCTGGGCACCTAAGCACGCGGCAGCGGGTACAGCGACACTTCCTTCATGGGATAGTGCTTCGCATTGTCCGTGATCAAGGTTAGATGGTGGTGAAGGGCCACGGCCGCCACCGTAACGTCACCAAGGGCCAGCGTGATTCCTTTGCGGCCATAGTCGCGCTTCAAGAAACCGGCCAGGCGGGCGATAGGAAACGTCACAGGATAAAACTGCAGGCTGTCCAGCAGTTCTGCGGTGCTCGCTTGTTCCTCCTCCCGCATGCCGGCATATACCTCCGTTACGTTGACCGAACAACAGGCAAGCAGGTGGCCTTGCTCCGCCAAGCCGGTGAGCAGCTCCCCGCGCCTCCGCTTGTTGTTGAGCGCATCGATGATGACGCTCGTATCGAGGAGGTAGATGCTCATGTTAACGGCGGGCGCTCACTTTGCGGTTCCGCTTTTCGTCCTCCCTCCGCACCTTGGCCACCCACGCTGCGGCGCCCCGTTCGAGTTCCGGATGCTCCTCGTCTCTCCAGGCGCCGATGGCAGCTTTAAGGGCCTTAATTTGACGGAGACGCATCAGCTCTTTCTCGGCAGCTTGGGCAAGAAAGCTGCTACGGCCACGCTTACCGACCAGCCTGTCGATCTGCGTGGCGAGTTGTTCCGGGATAACAATGTGAGTGCGTTTTGTTCGCATGATAACGTCGCTGGCCCGCCCTTAGACTGCCCCGCCAAAGGCCCATTGGAAGTTTACCACCTGTGGGATTTTCGTCAACCCCCCCGCCTGCTTGTTTGCCGTTCCCGCGGGCGTATACATTTTCTTGTGTGTATGCGCAAGGCCGGGAGCGCTGCCTAACTCTGGGTGTAGCACGCCGCTGGCGCACACATGAAAGACAACGTGTGGAGCGCCAGGATAAGCCTGGCTGATCTTGTAGGCTGAAAGGAGCCTACCCTGTCAATTGCCCATTCAACAGGTAGCCGAGCGAGCGTGAGGCGGAGCAATCCGTGGGGCGAAGCCTCGCGAGGCGAACTCGTGAGCCGTAACGCAAGTGAACCCGATTCGGCCTCGTTATGTAAAGTGGGAGCGGCCAGTCTGCCATACGTGATGAAGCCTGACACCGGCGGGGAAGCAATGGGAGCGAGCAACCGTCGGGCTCTCCGGGGTGGTTGGGGACGGCGCATGGGGACAGATCAGTCGAGGAACCTGGGAGACCCGGCGGAGTGACGGGTAAAGCCGCCAACGCTCTGGGGGAATGCATAACCCTGGAGGCGGCTCCGTACGGGAGTCGGACCGGCCTACAGTAGCGAAGAAGCGGGTAACGACCGTGGAGCGAAGGGGCCGGAGCAGAGAGGTGCGGAGTGAGAGGAGGGGAGAGCCGCTTGGATGAGAATCCCACTACGGGAAAACCGCCAGCTGCGGGAAGGCTGCCGGAAACGGAGTCGGAACGGAGCTTGCCGGAGAAACTCTCTCAACTGAGACAGAAGCTGGGCCAGAAAGCCAAGCAGGAGCCGAAGTTCCGGTTCTATGCGTTGTATGACCGGATCTATCGGCGGGACACAATGGAAGCAGCTTGGGAGCGGGTGCGAGCCAATAAGGGCGCACCGGGCGTCGACGGGGTGACGATCAAACAGATCGAACAGACCGGCGGCGGGGTGAAAGGATTTCTGTACGAACTCCAGGAATTGCTACGCACCCACACCTATCGCCCTCAAGCGGTACGACGCGTCTACATTCCCAAGGCCAACGGCAAGCTGCGGCCCTTGGGCATTCCGACGGTGCGGGACCGAGTGGTACAAATGGCCACCTTGCTGATCCTGGAGCCCATCTTCGAAGCGGACTTCGAGGATTGCTCGTATGGATTTCGGCCGGGGCGCTCGGCGCATCAAGCGCTGGAGGAGATACGCGGGCACTTAAAAGCCGGGTATCAGGCGGTGTATGACGCGGACCTGAAAGGGTACTTCGACTCGATTCCCCATGACAAACTGAGAGCTTGTTTGCGCATGCGGATCGCGGACCGGAGCGTCTTGACGCTGATCCGGCAATGGCTGGAAGCAGCGGTGGTGGAACCACCCGAGGAATCGGGAGGGCCACCCCGAATCAGCCGACAGAAGCAGGGGACACCGCAGGGGGGAGTGATCTCGCCCTTGCTGGCCAACCTGTATCTGCACTGGTTCGACAGGGTGTTTCACCGGGCTGACGGGCCGGTTCACTGGGCGGGGGCCAAGCTGGTGCGTTACGCCGACGATTTCGTGGTGCTGGCGCAGCAGCAGACGCCGCGACTGGTGGAATGGATCGAGACGAAGTTGGAATCCTGGATGGGGTTGGAGATCAATCGGGAGAAGACGCGGGTAGTGAAGCTGAAGCAGCAGGGAGCCAGTCTGGACTTTCTGGGATTCACGTTTCGGTACGACCGGTCGCGCCCCCAGTGGGGGCGGCATCGTTACCTGAATGTGGTTCCGTCGAAGAAGGCCCTGGCGCGGGAGCGGGCGAAGTTGCGCGAGATGACCAGCGCGCAGCAGAATGGCGTTCCGATCCCACAGTTGATCGGGGAGTTGAATCGTCACCTGAAAAGCTGGGCCAGCTACTTTCGCTATGGTTATCCGCGCCACGCTTTCGGCCAGATCAACAGCTACGTGCAGTGGCGCCTGTGGAAACATCTGCGGCGCCGCAGCCAACGTCCCTACCGGCCTCCCAAAGGTACGACGGCTTACGCTCAGATGAAACGTCTGGGTCTGATCGCGCTGTGACCGGAGGGTGGCCCACCTGTGCATGCTTGCGGCGAGAGTCTCTGCGAGAGCCGGATGCGGCAAACCCGCACGTCCGGTTCGACGAGGGGAGAGGAAGTCGTGCTTCGGCATCACTTACTCTCCTACTCTACC